>JAAUPC010000116.1 GCA_012036325.1 Paracoccaceae bacterium | reverse complement strand
CGCGGCCGATCGGTGGCCTTGGCTACACTGCCCACGGCCAATACCAGGGGTGAGGCTTCGGGCTTGCTGCTGCCACAGGCCGCAAGCGCCGCCACAAGACTGACGGCCACGGCCGCGCGCACAACTGTCCTCAACGCCAGACCCTGCCCCATTCCGGATCAAGCGCATCGGTATGATAATCGCGGATCGAATCGTAAAGGCGCCCGTCCACATCCACCCGCGCGCCACCGTCGCCGGTCCCCGGGCGCAGCGTGGCCCCGAACGAGTTTTTCGACTGGTTGCCAAGTGCCCAGTTCAGCGGCACGGAAAAGCGGATGCCCTTGTCAAAGCCACCGCTGCCGAAATCCTCGGCGCTGACATCGGTCAGCGTGGCAAAGGCCCCGACGCGCCAGCCGTTCACGAAGACGCGGTCGATCGACACCGTGGCCCCGGTATCGCCGGCAAGGTATTTGCCCACGTCCAGCTGACCGACATAGCCATTGCCAAAGTCATAGTAAGCCGAGACATAGCCTGTGACGACGTCATAGTCATATTCGTCAAAGCCCAGCCCGCCATCGGTGTCGCGCTGCTTGGTGTAGTTCAGCTCAAGCCCAAGGGCGAGCTGGCTGTCCACCGGCTTCCACAGCACTTCACCCGAGATGCCGCCGTGCATCCGTTCCAGATAGCCGACCGTGACGCGCGAATAAACGTCAGCTGCGGGGCGGGCGTACCAGGCCAGAGTCAGCGAATCCAGCGCCGGATCGCCGTACTTTGCATAGCGTCCGCTGTCGGTGCGCACCGGCTGCAGGACAGATTCGGACGGATCACCCGTGCGGTCGACGTTGCCGATCACGCGGCCATAGATCGACCCAGCCAGAACCAACCCGGGACGAATGTCGTAGGAGGCCGAGAGACGCAGCCCAAGATCACCCTTCAGGGGTTCGGTCATGCGGAAGGCGGGCTTCAGGCCCCACTGGAACCGGGGGTAAAGGCCATCGCCGCCAATCGCGTTTTCCGGCAGGGGGCCCGCATCGCTGATCGTTGTGCGCTGGCGCAGCAGCGTCGCGTTGTCGGCGGCAAATTCAAGCTCTTCCAGGTCGCTGCGGCGGATCGTGACCTTCGAGGCGCCGATGCCGTTGACCACTGGCACAATCTCAAACGTCTCGACCGAGGCGGGCATCACATGGCTCAGGGCGCGGGCGGTGCGGCCAATGGCCTGGGCGCCCGCGTCAATCCGGTTGTTGCGGATGCGGATCTGCGCGGTCGTGGCGGTGTAGGCGAGATCTTCGATGACGATGCCGTCGACGGCGAGGCGCTTGGCCAGGTTCTTGCGCAACAGCGGGCCAGCATCGGGCTGGGTCACCCAGCCGCCATCATAGGCATCAGGGTCAGAGGCGCGGGCAGGCCGGGCTTTCACGGCCACCGGGGCGGCCCCCATCACCCCACCGGTCGCCCGGTTCTTCGGGTCAAGGATCAGGTGGAAGACCAGCCCGACTTCTGTCCCGTAGAGCGAATAGATGCCATAGCGGGTGTTCGGGCCCTTCTGGTATTCGAAGCCGAAGTTGAAAGGGCTGTCCCGCTCGATCTGGCCGCGTTCGCCGTCTTCGACCAGATAGGCGTCGGACGAGTATTCGCCCTTGAAGGTCCAGGTGTCGGTCAGCTTCACCTCAACCCCGGCAAAGGGGGCGGCGTCGCCACGGAACCACTGGTCCACATTCGGCTTGCCAAAGTCACTTTCGGCCAGCGCCGGGCGGTCGCCAAAGGGCTGACCGATGGACCCATCGGTCCCCAGACGGCCCCAGCCCAGGCCCGCCGTCACCTTGACGCGGTCGCCAAAACCCTTGGTCGCGGCGATGTACTCCGACGAAAACAGCCCCTCACCGGTGAAGTCGATCAGCCCGATGGTCAGCGACGGCAGATAGCGGCTTTCCTTCAGGATCTGGTAGCGCAGATCAAAGCTGCGGTCGGTCAGCTTGGCATCGCCAGGGATCACATTGTCCCAGTCGCGCCAGGTCTGGAAGCGGAACGACCCCGACAGCCGTTCGGAAAATTGAAAGCTGATCGTCGCACGGGTGGTGGGGCCCAGCAGCGCCGTGGTGAAGGTGAAAGCCGCATCATCCTGCGCCTCGCCCGAGGGCAGGTCGATCAGGCCGGTGGTGCCATTGACGTTGAGAGAGCGGGTCATTTCCGCAAGCGCAGGGGCACCGCCAAAAGCGGTGGTGACCGCAAGCGCGGCGAGCAAACGACGGGGCATATGCAGCATGATGTCCGGCACCTGAATTACCGTTTCAGTCTATGCGAAGAACCGTCGCGCAGGGCAAGGCCTATCATCCAAAACGCTGCGCAAACTGGGGCAGTCCTGACCCCAAGGACACGGTTGCCATGCGCTGGCCTAGGAACCGGCCTCTTCCAGCTTGATCCGCAACTCGCGCAGCACCGGCAAAACCGCGCGGACCCGGTCGGCACCCAGGGATTGCACCACCTCGGCAATCAGCGGCACCACGCTGGCCACCGCCGCATCCCGCGCCGCCCGGCCCGAGGGGCTGAGCGCCACGAACTTCTGCCGCGCATCCTCCCAGTCGGGGCGAATGTGGATGTGACCGGCCCATTCCAGCCGGTTGAGCGTGTTGGTCATCGCCCCGCGCGTGACGTGAAACGACTTGGCCAGTTGCGCCGGGGTGCGTTCGTCATTGATCCGCGCAAGGTGGTTCAGGACGGAGAAATGCGACAGCTCCATCCCCTTGGGCAGCACCTTGGAAATGCGGTTGCGGGCCAGCTGATCGGCCATGAACAGCTCACCAAAAAGGGCGACCGCGGTGTCGTCTGCCTTTTCGCCGCTCATGGCCCCAGACCTCTCATGGCCCCTCAAACCCCCGGTCATGGGTCAGGGACGGCACGCGATGCCGCGCCTCGGCGACGCGGGCAAGGTCAAGGTCAACCAGCGTAATCCCCGGTTCGGTGCCGGCATCCGCCAGAACCTCACCCCAGGGGGCGACGGCAAGCGCATGGCCATGGGTGCGGCGTCCCTTGCCATGGGCTTCGGCGTGAAAGCCGGTCTGAGCAGGGGCCAGGATGAAACAGCCGGTTTCAATCGCCCGGGCGCGCAACAGCACCTCCCAATGGGCGGCACCGGTGATGTGGTTGAAAGCAGCCGGGACGGTGATGATCTCAGCCCCCGCCTGCGCAAGACGCCGGTAAAGGGCGGGAAACCGCACGTCATAACAAACCGTCATCCCGACTTTGGCAAAGGGCGTTTCCGCCAGCACGGCGCGGGTGCCGGGGCGGTAGCCCTCACTCTCGCGGTAAACCTCGGTCGCTGAGACGTTGACGTCAAACATGTGGATCTTGTCATAACGCGCGACGATTGCGCCATCCGGCCCGATCAGGAACGACCGGTTGGCAAAGCGTCCATCCGCATCATGGGTCAGCACGCCAAGCGAGCCAATCAGAAGCCAGACCCCAGCCGCCTTCGCCTCATCCCGCAGGGCGGCGAGGGTGGGATCGTCCTCCTCATGCCGAAACAGCTCACGCTGATGCGCGCGGCTGGAGCTGAGGCCATTCGTCAGCTCAGGCGTCAGGATGAACCCGGCACCGGCTGCCGCCGCCCGCCGGACATGGGCAACCGTCACGGCCAGATTCGCCGCCGGGTCGTCGGTGACATTCAGTTGGACCAGCGCGGCCCGCATCAGCCGGCCAGAAGCGGGTCAAGCTTGCCCGCATGGTCCAGCGCGTGCAGATCGTCCGACCCGCCGACATGGGTGCTGCCGATGAAGATCTGCGGCACGGTACGGCGACCGGCTGCGCGTTGGGTCATTGCCGCGCGCAAGGATGGGTCACGGCTGACGTCAATTTCGGTGTATGTCACGCCCTTGCGGTCCAGAAGCCGCTTGGCGGCGTGGCAATAGGGGCAGATCGGGGTGGTGTAAATCTCGACGGGGCGCATGGGGAACCTCTTTGCGCCGTGACTATAGGGGTTCACGCGTCTTTCGCAACGCGCGCCAGCGACAGCACCGATACGGATCGGGCCTTTGCCGCAAAAAGCGCCTCGGTTGCCGCTGCGAACGTCGCGCCTGAGGTCATGACATCATCGACAACCAGGATATCGCGGTCTTCGATCAGCGCGGCCCGGCGCGGCGGCACCGAAAATGCGCCGACCAGATTGGCAAAGCGGCCGTCCCGCGTGCGGCCTTCTTGCGTGCCGGTGGGTCTGTGGCGGATCAGCGCATCGGGGCAATGGTCCAGCCCCGCCGCCTTGGCCACCCCCTTCGACAAAAGCGCCGCCTGATTGTACTTGCGCCGGATCAGCCGGAACCAGTGCAGCGGCACCGGCACCACCAGCATTCCCGGTTGCAGGATCGGACGCGCTGCCTTCAGCATCCAGCCGCCAGCGGGACGGGCCAGGTCCATCCGGTCACCATGTTTAAGCGCCAGCACCAGGCTGCGCCCGTTGTCGCGATACATCAGCGCCGACCGCCCCTGCCCCCAGGGCCGCGCGATGGTCATGCAGTCGTCGCAGATCACCCGCTCTCCCGTATCGGACCCCGGCAGCAGCACACCGCATTGGTCACAGACCAGCCCTCCGATGAAAGGCGTCTCACGCCAGCAATCGCTGCACAGGCCAAAGTCACTGGTCACCGGGGCCGCGCAGCTGATGCATTGCGGCGGATAAAGCACATGCAGCGCGGCTTGCATTCCCATCTTCGCCCCCTAATGTCCCGGCGATGACCGCACCGCCCCCTTTGACCGACCGGCCAGCTCTGCTGCGCCAGCGCACCCGCGCCCGTGGCCTGCCCGGTCATGACAGCGCGCTTTTCCTGCATCGCGCCGCCCTTGCCGATCTTCAGGAAAGACTGATTGAGGTTAATAGAACCTTTACAACCCCCGCCGTGGTGACAGGATTCCCGGAAATCTGGTCAGAAATCCCGGGTGCGCGGGTGGTGGGCGATGATGAGGTGCTGACCTTGGCACCCGGCGCGCATGATCTGGTGATCCATGCGATGGCGCTGCACTGGGCGGATGACCCCCTGGGCCAGTTGGTGCAATGCCGCCATGCCCTGACGCCCGATGGCCTGTTCATCGCGATCCTACCGGGGGGGCGGACGTTGAACGAATTGCGCTCCAGCTTGGCAGAGGCTGAGGCTCTGGTGAACAGTGGCCTCTCCCCCCGCGTCCTGCCCATGGCAGAGATTCGCGATCTGGGCGGGTTGATGCAGCGGGCAGGCTTTGCGCTGCCTGTGGCTGACAGCTTTACCCAGACCGTGCCATTATTCCAGCTTCCGCCAGCCTCTGCGCCGATCTGCGGGCGATGGGGGAAACCAACGCCCTTGCCGCCCGCCTGCGCCGGTTCACCAGCCAAGCAGTGATGGCGGCGGCCGAGGCGGTCTATGCTGCCAACTTCGCCACACCCGAAGGCCGCTTGCAGGCAACATTTGACCTTGTGTTCCTGACCGGCTGGGCCCCGCACGACAGCCAGCAACAGCCTTTGCGCCCCGGTTCGGCCAAGGCCCGGCTGGCCGATGCGCTGGGTGTTCCAGAAAAACCCTTGCCCAAGGGCGGTTGACCCGACCGCCATAGCCTATATGTCCCCGGCAGGACCACTACGGAAAGACCTACAATGTTGGACGCAAAACCCATGCCATCGGTCGAAGGGCAGCTAAACCCCGGTCAGGGGCGTCTGGCCCACGCGCCTGCCACGCACCCACCGGTCCGTATGGCGAAAGTCGGGGTGTTGCTGGCCAACCTTGGGACGCCGGACAGCTATGACTACTGGTCGATGCGGAGGTATCTGAACGAGTTTCTGTCGGACAAGCGCGTCGTCGATTACTCCAGCTGGCTGTGGCAGCCACTTCTCCAGCTGGTGATCCTGACCAAGCGACCGTTTTCCTCCGGGGCGAATTACAAGCTGATCTGGAACCACGACAAGAACGAAAGCCCGCTGCTGACGATCACCAAGGCCCAGACCGCCGCCATCGCCGAAACCATCGCTGCACGGCATGGGGCCGAGGTCATGGTCGATTTCTGCATGCGCTACGGCAACCCGTCGACCGAATCGAAGGTGCGCGCCATGGTTGAGGCTGGGTGTGAGAAGATCCTGTTCTTCCCCCTTTACCCGCACTATGCCGGGGCCACCTCGGCCACCGCGAATGACCAGTTCTTCCGCGCCCTGATGAAGGAAAAGCGCCAGCCTTCGGTCCGGACGGTGCCCGAGTATTTCGAGCATCCCGCCTATATCGACGCCCTGGCCCAGTCGGTGACAGCCGCCTATGCCAAGCTGGACCACACGCCGGACGTTCTGGTCGCCAGCTACCACGGCATGCCGCAGCGCTATTTGATGGAAGGCGACCCCTATCATTGCCAGTGCCAGAAAACCTCACGCCTCTTGCGCGAGAGGCTGGGCTGGCAGAAGGGGTCGATCGACACGACCTTCCAGTCGGTCTTCGGGCCGGAGGAATGGCTGAAACCCTACACGGTGGAACATGTCACGGAACTGGCGAAGGCCGGGAAAAAGCACATCGCGGTGATGGCGCCGGCTTTCAGTGCCGACTGCATCGAGACGCTGGAAGAGATCAACGGCGAGATCCGGGAGGCTTTTGAACATGCCGGGGGCGAGACCTTCACCTATATCCCCTGCCTGAACGACGACGCCGCCCATATCGAAGCCTTGGTCGCCGTGATCGAGGAAAACCTGACCGGCTGGCTGCCGCGGCTGGAGTGATCTGTCCACGGTGGACAAAACGTAAGTACCTTATATTTTCAATGACTTAATCATTTCCGTTAGGGTGGTCTTAATACTTTGCGGGTCACCGGAGGCCCTTTGACAGGTCCGGCCTGCGGGAGCAAGAGCGCCTGTCGCTCTCTTCTGCAAGGCGAGTATCTGCAACCTTTGCGGCCAACGGTTCAGGGCGCGGGTGGCGCGACTTTTCCAGTTTTCAGACCGGCAAAAAGACTTGTGATGTGAAAAGATTCAGGCATTCTTTTCCTACACGCCCCCGACCCATACCATTTCAGCTTTGCCTTCGGCGATGCGTCTTTCAACGCGGTCGCTCTTGCAGTCTTCGTTACAAACCTCTGTTTGGAAAGGGTGATTTCTGATGACACTCAAAGTGCTTTGGCAGCCTGCCGGTATTGACCTCGACTCGCTTGGTGAAAAGAGGTTTGCGCGCACGGCAGACGGATCCGACGACATTTCGGACGGCGATACACCCAGCATCCGGATGTCGATCCGGATGCTTTCAATCGACGCGCCCGAGACAGGCGTCACCAAATCCACTGAAGGATTGACACGAGACAACATGATCCAGCTTTTGCCCCAGCTACGGGACTGGTTGGAAGATCTGGCTTCGCCGGTTGAACCGGGCCTGGCAGCCTATCTGCGCGAAAAGCTTGATCGTCTTGACGCAGCCGAAGCGCATTGGGAGCAAGGTGCCCGGGCAAAGGACGGTTTCAAGGAACTTGCCAAACGCCGACTGGCCAAACCATCCGGCGGGCGACGTGCCCTGTTTCTGCGCGCAGCGGACGAGCGTTTTGACCAGTACGGGCGACTTTTGGCCTATGTCGCCCCAAGTTATGAACGAGCGGAGCTTGCTGCCCTGTCGCGGCGTGAGCGGGCGACCTTCAATCTTGATCTGGTCGAGGCGGGCTGGGCGGCAAGCTTTGTCATTTACCCCTCGATCCCGGGCGAACTGGACCTGCCGCTTTTGCAGCAAGCAGCCAGAACGGCCATAGACGAAAAGCGTGGCGTCTGGACCGATGCGAAGGCTTTGGCTGGCTATGAATACCGGATGATCGAGGGTTTGGTCCTGTTGTTCAAAAAGGTCCAGGCAGGGCAGGCACTAACAAACGCGGACAGAACCGGCTGGATTTCGCGCTATTGCGTGGACATGAGCACGGCGACAATCTTCAGCCCGCAGGACTATTTCCGGGTCGATCCATGGAACCGGATTTTCATCTGGCGCGACCAGGTGCGGGATGCGGTGCGCGACCTGAACCTGTCGCTTGCCCCAATGGCTGCAGAGGCCTGAAATGAGAAAAGACCGTGACGCGGGCAAGCGTCACGGTCTGTTTCGATAAACCCTGGGCAGGTGTCAGATCAGCAGAACCTGCGTGCCGACTTTGGCCATGTCGAACAGCTCTTCAATGTGTTCGTTGTACAGACCGACGCAGCCGTTCGACGACCGGCGGCCGATCTTGCGGGTGTCGTGGGTGCCGTGGATGCGGTAGTAGGTCCACGACAGGTAGAGCGCGCGGGTGCCAAGCGGGTTGTCCTTCGCGCCGCCTTCAACCACTTCGGGCCATTCGGGGTTTCGGATGCGCATGGCGGGGGTTGGGCGCCAGGACGGGTTCACGACCTTCTGGACCACTTCGGTCCGGCCACGGCGGGTCAGGTCTTCCGACAAGGGGACCGACGACGGATAGAGCCGATAGATCGACTGATCTTCCGACCAGTAGTGCAATGCGCGCGAGGTCAGGTCGACAAGGATGGCCCCGTTGCGGGTGTTGTCGAAGTAATCCTGCCACTGCAGCATACGGAAGCTGGAAATGTTGTTGCGCACGCTGGCCGAGGCCGGGGCCTGGAATTCGGTGCTGTCTTCCAGCGCGAAGGCCGGCAGCGCCGCAAGACCGGCAGCCCCAACCGCACCACCCAGCAAAGCACGCCGAGAGATCGGGTCATGTGCCATCGGTATTCTCCTGCTTCGGTTACATTTTGCCGGGCTATAGTCCTTTTGCGCGATAACGGCAAATCAAACAGATGTCAGCCTTTGCCGGTGAGCGAGAAGGCCGTTTGAACCTGCCGCAGGCTTTCGCTATGCAGGGCCAACCGCCGCAAAATGCGGCACGACCTGGTGGACGCAATGAAGAGACGAGTTTTCCTGCTGACGGGCGCCGCTTTGGCGCTGGCGGCCTGCACGCCGACGACGCCGACGCTGGGGGCTGACGGTCGGCCCTTGCCGCGCGTCTACAAGATCAACGGCACGGGCGACGGCAGCCCGCCGAACGGCGAGCGCGCCGCCTACAAGTGGGTCTTCTCGCGGCCGGCGCTGGGCGAGTACTACGGGTTCATGGCGACCCGCTGGGAGGACCCGCCCATCCTCGACGCCGCCCACGACGAGCGGGATCGCCGTTGCACAATTGTCATTCGCCGGAGGGGAGATGCAGGTCACGACGATCGTGCCAGTGCCGACGCGGTGGTGTTGTTGCTGCCGACCTGAACAAAGTACGTCGTTCCGACTGTCGGCGCGAAAATCACATCGGCGGCGGTGCATGCGCCAACGCCAATCACGAACAGCTCCGAGGGACCGGCGGCGGCGCGGCGTCCGCTTTCGATGGCGCCATTCATGTACCCCTGCCACTTGTGGCTGGTGTGCTCGCCGGCGAAGAAGTAGTTGCCTTCGCGTTCGGCCTCGATGCCGAGCAGTGTCGTCATGTAGCCGGGCGGGTAGTAGACGTAGGAACCGCCCGACCACACGTTGGTGTGCCAGGCATTGCGTATGACACGGCCGTTCCACGTGGCGCGAATGCCCGGCCAGGCGCCGGTTCCAGATCATCGAGCGCGCGTCCAGCCTGGATCTCCTTCGAAC
>JAAUPC010000115.1 GCA_012036325.1 Paracoccaceae bacterium | reverse complement strand
TCCAGCCGCGTTCCCGTGCGACCATCGCCTCGAACCAGGTCAGCACCAGCGCGGTCGGGATCGCCACCGCGAGGCCCACGGCGGTGGTCAGCAGCGCCACCCAGATGCCGCCCGCCAGCACCGAGGGGTCTACCGATGTGCCTGCGCCCTGCATCGCCTGGAACGCCTCGATCATGCCGAGCACCGTCCCGAACAACCCCAGCAGGGGCGCGGTCTGTGCAATGGCGTCCAGCAGCCGAAATCCCCGTTCGAAATCTGCCAGAACGGCCTCGGCCATGGCATCGACCCGGTCTGACGCGGCGGCTGACTGGTCAGCCGACATGGCCGCGCCGATCACCCTGGCGAACGGCGAAGGCTCTGCCGTGAGGGCAGCGGCTGCGCTAGCGGCATTCCCGGCATCCCAGGCGTCAAGCGCCGCTTCAAGTTTGGCCTTTCGCCCCAGACGTGCCCCGTGGAACGCCCAGAGCTTGAAAAGGATCACGGTTAGGGCCGTGACGGAGAGCACGGCAAGAATACCCACCACGGGACCGCCGAGAAGATAGAACTCCCAAAGCTTTTCCAGAACGTGCTGGATCATCCCATTACCTCGACATCGGTGCGGCTGCTCCAGCGCAGTCCGGCGGCACAGATCTCGGGCGTCAGGCCGGGGCCGCTACAGGCGTGGACATCGTTCAGCAGAACGCGGCCGACCGACCCGCAGGCCACGCCACCAAGATCGAACTGCCGCACGCGCGGGCTGCCCTCCGGCAGGTCCTGAAAGTCGAAAAGCGTCAGGTCGATCACCTGGCCTTCGCGGTCGAAGAGAACCGTTTCGAACACGACGGCCGACGCATCGGCGCCAAGGCCGTTCTGCGCAACGAAGGTCAGCCTGCAGGTGTTTTCCTGCGGTTCCACCATATTCAGTTCGATTGACAGAAACGGCGCTTCAGATGCTGCGCCCTCTTGCGCAACTGCGCCTCCCGCCAGAACAGTGACTTGCGCCGCGGCAAGTAATAGCGGGATCATCAGGGTCGGTAGATTCATGCCGTTTGCTTTCAGAAGGTCTTTGTAAGGGTCAGCTTGATGTTGCGACCGATGCCGTTCTCCTGATCCAGGTTGTTGCGGTAGGTCGTATCAAAGACGTTCTCGACGCCGAACTGAACATCCGTTCCCGCCAGAACCCCGGTGTCGGGCCGCCAGGTCAGGAAGATGTCATGGACATCGTAAGCGGCAAAATCCGTCGTTGTGATCACGCCCGTAGTTGACCTGCTCGACGTCGAAATCTTGTCGACAACATGCGCCGTCCAGCCAAGCTCCAGCCCGATGTCGGGCAGGCGGCGGGCCAGCGTCAGGGACAAACTGTCGGCGGGGGTTGAGCTGAGCGTGTAGTCGAAATCGGCATCGACGCCGCGCACATGGCTGTATGCCAGCCGGGCATAGCCGCCCGGGGCGTCATAGCTGGCCTCCAGCTCTACGCCTTTGAATTCGGCAGCCCCGATGTTTTGGAAGTAGAAGGGAACCGAGCTTGGGCTGCGCTGGATGAGGTTGTCGATATCGTTCTGGAATGCCGTGAACTTGATCTGCAGCGCGTCTTCAGCGCCGAACACGGCCTGGCGGTCGAAGGCCACACCCAGTTCGATCGATTCAGAGGTTTCTTTTTCAAGCGTCAAGGCGGGGGCCTGCGGCACCGGTGTAACCTGCGAAGAATAGAGTTCGTCCAGCGTCGGCAGCCGTTGGGTCCGTGCCCAGGAACCAAAGATCGAGAAATCGTCGGTGAGGTCGTACATCACCGCAATTTTCGGCGACACGGCGACGTCATCAGTCTCTGTCGCGCCGGGCACCAGCGGGCCGGGGGTGCGGCTCACGAAATCCGCGCGCAGACCGGGGATGATGGTAAGGCGGTCGCCGAAAACGAACTCGCCTTGCGCATAGATGCCGACGCGGCGGTCGGTGCCTTCGGGATGGAAGTTGACGTTCGTGCCGCTTGTGACCTCGGCCGTGCGTTCCAGTTCGGACACATCCACGCCCAAGGTCAGGAACCCGTCCCAGTTCGTACCGCTGAATTCGGATTTGTTCTGCGCTTTCAGCGTGATGGTCTGGTAGCCATAGTCGCTGTCTTGAAACAGGATCGACGTCGTGGGGAATCCGGGGTTGGCATCGGATTGTTCATTCGTCGTGTTCGAGATCCCGAGGCTGATCGTGTAGTCGAGGAGCGGATTGTCCGGCACATCATCCGAAAAGCTCAGAAGCGCGGTGGTATCGACCACACGCCGGTCAACCGTGCCAAAGGCGGAGGAGCCGGTTTGCGCATAGCGCGCGTCATCCTCGTCACTTTCAAACCGCTGCAGCGAAAAGCGCAGTTTCTGGCCACCGTCTAGCGTCCAGGTGCCCTTGAGGAGCCCAGAAGGCGTGCCGAACTTCGTGCCGTCGATGATCACCCCGTCGCCATCTTCGACATCGCCGGACCTGCGGTAGTTCAGTGCACCGAGGAATTCGAAGGACTCGCCGGGTCGCACCGCATAGATCACGGACCCGAGCGCGCCGTCACCATTGGACTCGTAGCCTAGCCGGAAGCGTAGGGCGCTGGTGTCGCCCTCGGTCAGGAAATCCGACGCATCTTTGGTGGTGAAATTGACGACACCCCCGACCGCGCCTGACCCGTAGAGGGTGCCCGCCGCTGGACCGCGCAGCACCTCGACCCGCTTGTAAAGTTCGACGTCGTGAAGAAGGCGCCCATCCGGTACTGTTCATAGAACTTCGGGATGCCATCGACCGTGACGATGATCCGGCTTTCCGATGCGGGCTGTTCGGTGTTGCCGATTCCCCGGATGTTGAACGCCAGCCCCAGAGGGCGTGAGGTCGAGCCAACCGTTTGGACCCCAGGCACGGTGTCGAACACGTCCTTAATGGACGACGGCTGTTCGCGGTCAAGGTCTTCCTGATCTTGCACGGTCACCGCCAGTGGCGTATCGCTGGCCACTTTCGGCGCGCGAACCCAAGCACCACCCGGCCCAGAATCGCGAAGAGGCCTTCTTCCGGATCTTGCGCTGCCACACCAGTGGGCGTGAGTGCGGTCGTTCCAGCCAGAAGAGCGGCCAGAACAGATTCTCTGTTGAACATGGTGGTCAGTCGATCTTGGCGCAGCATGCAGTTCCCCTATTTCTCGCTGGTTTTTGGGGCTGGCGCTGATCGCTGGCGGGCCGTGGCAGGTCCACGACGCTTTGTGTGTTGAAAGCTCTATTTAATCCGACTAATACTGTCAACTAATAGAAAACGTCTTGCGGCACCGCAGACGGCAAGCGATCCGGTCGTGCGCGAACGGAAAGCCAGCTCCCACCTCACCCTTTTGCTGGAGCACACTTGCCATGACCTCACTTGACCTTATCCGCGCCGCCCGCCTGGAGAACCCGAAACTGCGCGAGCGCGATCTTGCCGCCCAGTTGGGTGTATCTGAGGCGGCGTTGCAGGCCGCGCATGTCGGTCTGGGGGTGACGCGGATCGCCGCTGGTCCGGATGGGCTGATCCCTCGCCTGGCAGCTTTGGGTGAGGTGATGGCGCTGACGCGCAATGCCTCGGCGGTGCATGAAAAAGTGGGGCGCTACGACAATTATCAGGGCGGCCAGCATGCGGCGATGGTTCTGACCGATGACATCGACCTGCGCATCTTCCCGCAACATTGGGTCCACGGCTTTGCGGTGACGCGCGATACCGATGAAGGCCCGCGCCATAGCCTGCAGGTCTTTGATGCGGCGGGCGATGCCGTTCACAAGGTGTTCCTGCGCGACGGGTCCGATGTCGCGGCCTGGCAGGCCCTGGTTGCCGATCTTGCCACGGGCGACACCAGCCAGACCCTTGCGACCACACCAGCACCCGAGCCCGAGGGCGCGCGTGCGGACCCGGCAAAGCTGGATATCCTGCGCAGCGAATGGGCGCGCATGACCGACACGCATCAGTTCATGCGCCTGACAGCAAAACTGAAATACAACCGGCTGGGGGCCTACCGGACGGTCGGGCTGCCCTTTGCGCAGCCATTGGCGGTGTCGGCGGTGGACACGGTCTTGACCGAGGTGGCGGCGGCGGGCATCGCGGTGATGGTGTTTGTCGGCAATCGCGGCTGTATCCAGATCCACTCCGGTCCGATCAAGACCCTGCGCCCGATGGGCCCTTGGCAGAACGTGATGGACCCGCGCTTCAACCTGCATCTGCGCACCGACCACATTGCCGAGGTCTGGCTGGTGAAAAAGCCTACGAAGCGCGGCGACGCGATCTCGGTCGAGGGGTTTGATGCCGAGGGGCGGCAGATCCTGCAAATCTTTGGCCAGCGGGGTGAGAAGACCGACATGGCCGAACTGGAGGTGTGGAACCAGATGACGACCCGCCTGCCAGTCGCGACGACGCTGATGGAGCAGGTCGGATGATCCGGTCCTTGCCATTTGCCTTGGGGTTGGCCTGCGCTCTTACGACCGTTCAGCCGCTTTTTGCCGACGAACCTGCGCAGCGGGTCGTCTCGATCGGTGGGTCGGTGACCGAAATCGCGGTGGCCCTTGGGGCCGAAGACCGGCTGATCGCACGCGATTCCACCTCGAGCTTTCCTGACAGCATCACAGACTTGCCCGATGTCGGCTATGTGCGGGCCTTGTCCCCCGAAGGCGTGCTGGCGCTTGGCCCGGACCTGATCATCGCCGAACATGATGCCGGGCCGGTCGAGGCGGTGGACGTGCTGCGCGCGGCGGGAGTGCCCTTCGTCATCATGCCAGGCGATCCGACTGTCGACGGCATCAGGGCAAAGATCCTGGCCGTGGCCGATGCGCTTGACCTGCCCGCAGAAGGCGCAGCGCTGGCCGACCAGGTCGAGGCCGATCTGGCGGCTCAGGCCAAGCTTGCCGCGACGGTGGCCGAACCAAAGCGTGTGCTCTTCGTCCTTTCGGCGCAGGGCGGGCGCATCATGGCGGGGGGTGACGGATCGTCTGCCGACGGCATCATCCGGCTGGCCGGGGGGGTCAATGCGGCGAGCGGCTTTGCTGGCTTCAAGCAGATGACGGATGAAGCGGTCCTGACTGCGGCACCCGATGCTATCGTGATGATGGACCGCGGCGGCGATCATTCGGTCCAGGACGCTGAACTCTTTGCCCTGCCGTCCCTCGCAAGTTCACCGGCGGCGGCGTCGGGAAAGATTATCCGCATGAACGGGCTGCTTCTCCTCGGGTTTGGGCCGCGCACGGCCGAGGCTGCGCGATCTTTGCACGACGCCCTTTATGGGTCCGGGAACTGACATGGTCTCGTTGCCCATTTCGCACCCTATCGAAAGCGACACAGGGGACCGTGCGCCCCGCGCCCGGCGGCTTTTCGGGATGCTGGTCTGCGGGGTCATCGCGATGTCGATCCTGGCGCTTGGCACCGGCGCGTCTGGCGTTGCGGTCGGTGATCTGGTCCTGCCCGTCCTGCGTGGAGAAGAGATTGCCACCCGCGACCTCGTAGTCCTTTTCGACATCCGCCTGCCGCGTCTTGCGATGGGTCTTCTGGTCGGCGCAGCGCTGGCAGTCTCGGGGGCCCTGATGCAGGGGCTGTTCCGCAACCCCCTCGCTGACCCGGGACTGGTGGGCGTCGGGGCCGGGGCGGGGCTGGGAGCTGTGGTGGCCATCGTGCTGGGTGGGCTGCTGCCGGTCGGGTTTGCCAGCGTGATCGGTCTGCACCTTGTTCCCTTTGCGGCCTTTCTTGGCGGTTGGGGGGCGACGATCCTGCTTTATGCCGTGTCGTCCCGGCAAGGGCGCACCTCGGTCGCGACGATGCTTCTGGCGGGCATTGCGCTTGGCGCCCTTGCGGGGCCGCAACCGGCATCCTGATTTACCTTGCCGATGACCGGCAGTTGCGCGACCTGACCTTTTGGGGGATGGGGTCGCTGGGCGGGGCAAGCTGGCAGAAGATCGCCCTTGCCGCACCGTTGATCCTGCCGGTCCTTCTCTTGTCGCCGATGCTGGCGCGCGGGCTGAACATGCTGGCCCTGGGCGAGGCTTCGGCCCTGCATGCGGGGGTCGAAGTGGAGCAGATCAAGACCCTGACCATCCTCTGCGTTGCTGCGGCCACCGGGGCGGCGGTTGCGGTTGCGGGCGGGATCGGGTTCATCGGCATCGTGGTGCCGCATCTGTTGCGGCTGGCCGTCGGGCCGGACCACCGGTTCCTGTTGCCGAACGCCGCCTTGCTGGGCGCGATCCTGCTGGTCGGGGCGGACATCATCGCCCGGCTTGTCGTCATGCCCGCCGAACTGCCGATCGGCATCGTGACGGCGGTGCTGGGCGCGCCGGTGTTCCTGTATATCCTGCTGCGCAGTCGCGGCATTCTGGATCTTTGATGCCATGCTGACCGCAACCAACCTGACCATCCACATCGGGCAACGCGCCATCCTGACGGCCGTCGATTTTCAGGCGCGAGCCGGGGCCATCACCGCCATCGTCGGTCCGAACGGGTGTGGCAAGACCACGCTGATGCGCGCCCTGACCGGAGAGGTCGCAGGTGTCGGCGACTTGAGCCTGAATGGCGTTTCCGTAAACGGCGCGCGTCCCGCCCGCCTTGCTGCCATGCGGGCCGTCTTGCCCCA
This sequence comes from Paracoccaceae bacterium, assembly GCA_012036325.1. GTDB lineage: Bacteria > Pseudomonadota > Alphaproteobacteria > Rhodobacterales > Rhodobacteraceae > Tabrizicola. The sequence goes on along the minus strand of JAAUPC010000115.1, from coordinate 3,109 downwards.
AGCGACGCCGCTGGCCTTTCCGTTCCTGGTGGGAGAGGTGGTCCGGCTGGGTCTGTCGTCTGGTCTGTCGGCGGGTGATCCTCAGGTAGCCAGCCAGGCGCTGGCCGCCGTGGGACTGAACGGCTTTGCCAACCGGTTTTATCAGGAGCTGTCGGGAGGCGAACAGCAGCGCGTGCAACTGGCGCGGGTTCTGGCGCAGGTCTGGATGCCCGCAGGCCCCGACGGGCCGCGCTGGCTGCTTCTGGACGAACCGGTTGCCAGCCTTGATATCGGGCATCAGCTTATGGTGATGAACATCGCCCGCGCCTATGCCGATGCCGGGGGCGGCGTGGTCGCCGTGATGCACGACCTGAACCTGACAGCGATGTTTGCCGATACGGTGACCCTTCTTGGCGAAGGTGGTGTCCTCGGCTCGGGCAGGCCTTCCGATGTCCTGACCGACGCCCTGCTGTCGCGCGCCTATCATTGCGCCTTGGCGGTCAACACGCCGCCCGCCGACCGGAACCTATGTCCTCGCCCCACTCGCGCCACAGCGGCATAGGGGACCCCCGCCATGCAGGTTCACCAGACAATCCCGATCTTCCGGATCTTTGATGAAGACAAGGCCCGCGCATTCTACCTTGGCTTTCTGGGCTTGACGCTGGATTGGGAGCATCGCTTTGCCCCCGACCTGCCGCTTTATGCGCAAGTGTCGCGCGCCGGGTTGACCCTGCACCTCAGCGCGCATCATGGGGACGGCACGCCGGGCAGCTTTGCCTTTGTGCGGATGACCGGCATCGCGGATTATCACGCCGAACTTCTGGCACGGAATTATGCCCACATGCGACCCGGAATCGCAAACCAGCCCTGGGGGCAGGAAATGACCGTCATCGACCCTTTCGGCAGCACGATCCGGTTTTGCGAGTCGGCGTGAGCCGGTGCCGTAGATCAGGCGTGCCCGCTCGTTTCGGCCGTCCAGAACCCCGAGATATTGCTCTCGGCCCGACCGAACCCGCGTTCGTCGCGCAGATAGGACCGGGCGGCGCTGGCCTCGGACGCTTCGGATGCAAACCAGACAAAGCGGTCAGTCTCAGGCAAGGCCATCCCGCGCAGGGCCGTAACAAGATCATTCCCCCCGCCGCGCGTCAGCCAATGCACGGCAACGCCTGGCGGATGCGGCAGGTCCTGCACGTCCGACAAATCGCTGAGCTGCAGAAAGGCATCGCCCCTGGTCTTGCGGTCCAGCGCCGCAAGGATGCATGCGATGGCCGGAAGGGCGGTTTCATCGCCGAACAGGCCGACCCATGACGCTTGTGGCGTGTCGCTGCCCGATGGCCCCATCAACCCGACCGGATCGCCCGGACCTGCCGAAGAGGTCCACTCGGTGACCCGGCCGCCTGCATGAAGAAACACGTCGAAGTCCAGCCACTTGCCCGCAGGATCGAATGCCCGCGTCGTGTAGACAGGCCGGTGCAGCGTGTCCTTCCCTTCGGGCCAGACCGTGCGGCCATCGGCGGCAATCCTGGGCCAGACCGGGGCCTGTCCGGGCCTGGCCAGCAGCAGACGGAAATGCAGCCCCCCGTCGCCGAACCGTTCAAGACCGTGTCCCTCCACCCTAACCCGGGTGAAGTGCGGGGAAATCCGGGTGACGGACGCGACCTGCGCAAGCGTCAGGTTCGGCGGCAGGGCCCCGACGGCAACATGATCCCAGGCCGGGACAACGGGTTGCTCCAGCCGGGCAAGCCGGGCGAAGACCACCTGCTTCAGGGCATGCAGCCGAACATCATTGGCCGCGCGCAGCGTCAGGTTGATGGCCTCTCCCTGAACCTGCAAGGCGATCTCGCCATTTGGCGTTGGTCACCGAAAACGCGGTTTCGGTTTCGACAACCGGCACTTCAAGCAATTGCCCAAGATCCCGGAACAGCGCAAAGCCCGTGAGGGGGGCAAGGGTCGGGCAGTGCCGCCTTCGTGACAACCGCGCCCATCAGTGGACTGCCGCGCCGGTGAGTCGCGCAAACATCCGGTCGATGGGCCCGGCGGGCATGTCGCTGGCCGGAAAGAGGCCTGCCATCGCAACGGCCGCCTGCAGGAAGGCATCGGTATCGCCCCCCTCGCACAACATCATCGCCGCTGTCCGCGCTACAGAAATGTTGCCGCGCCGCACTGCGTGGACCGCCTGCATGAACTGTCGCTCGTTTGGCGTGATGTGCTCGCGGCAAATCAGGCAGGTCGGGTTGGAGAAGACAAAGGGGGTCGAACGCGACCGGCGCATCGCCTCGGTCACGACCAGCAAGCTTTGCGCCGCCTTCGGGCCGTCGTTGATGCCCCATCGTTCGGTCGCAATGCAATAGGCGTTCATCCAGGCCTGGCTGTGTGGCGCAGAGAAGCTTGTGCAGAAATGACGCAGGAGGGCCAAAAGGCCGATCTCGAAGCCATCAAGGCCGGTGTCAGATATCTTCATGCCGTTGCCCGGCGGATGGGAGCAGCCGGTCACGAAAGCGCTCTGGCGCTAGAAATCAAATGGGATGATCGACGCATGCCGCACTCCGCTCCTGCGCCTCGTCAGGCAGGCGCAATGGTTACGATCTGGCGCGGTTCGGCTTGACCTCCACAATCCTTACTAAATGTGTCGGAAAATGCAAGGAACTCTTTACTGCTCGACGGAAACCTGCCGATGCCTTGTCGTTCATCAATGCGCGCCGCGTCGGCATGGCAGGGCCGGATTGGACTTGTAGAGAGAACGACCTCAGCAGCGCCAACCACATATCAGTCGGCCAGTTAAATCTCGCAGGCAGTCGCACGCGCTCGCTTTACTCATGAGTGCAGACGCACCTTGAGGAAGCCCTTGGGCAAAGTGCAAAACCTATGTAATTTGCACATATGAAGCCTCAAGCGTCTGCTGAACACGATGGGTTTGACAACTCTCTGACCGGGGTGGAAGAGGCCGAGGAGAGATCGGAAGACGATCTTTGGTTCCTGCCCGGTCCGATCGAAGACGAGCCCGACAATCTGCCGCCCGGCCCCAGGGCCGAACCCCGCGAGACTGGGATCGTTGACGACTGGCGCAAAGCCGAGGCGGACAATGCCGCGCGGCTTGCCCGTGTCGCAGGTCTGCTCGGTGGGCTGGACG
>JAAUPC010000114.1 GCA_012036325.1 Paracoccaceae bacterium | reverse complement strand
CGAAGGCGTTGGAGCTGGCCACAACCGAGTTGAGGATGGCGTTGTGGCTGACGGTCTTGATCTCGTCCTTGATCTGGAAGTCGAAGTAATCGAGCGACAGCCGCGCCACGCCATTGAGGGGCAGGCCGCTATCAAAGTTGAAGATGACGCCGAGGTTCATCACCTCAGCCGTTTCCGGCTTGATGCCGCCAAGCGTTTCCGTCTCCACACGCAGGTAGGAGTTGCCGGCGCGGGCGATGAGGCCGAGTCCGGTGGTGATGTTCCCCGGCACGATGTTGGACGGCGGCGTGGCGTAGTTGGTGCCGAACGAGCCGCGCAACGTCGCGTGAAAATGAAAGGGAGGGCAAGGCGCCCTCCCCGATTTCAGATCGTTGCCCGCTTCGCTACATGCGGGCTACAAGTGCGCCTTACATCTTCTTGTACGCATCCACGAGCGTCTTGCCTTCCGCGCCGGCCTTCTTCATCCAGTCTTCGGTCAGCTGGTCGCCGATTTCTTGAATCCGTCCCTCAATGCGGTGCTTGGTGGTGCCGCCGACCCGGCCATGGCGGCGGTCGTTCAGGAAGCCCGCGACAGCCCGGCCATCGCAGCGCAGGACGGGGGTGGCGATGTCGGCGGCGGGGTCTGCCGCCAAGCCCCTGACCAGATCCTGCACGAACCAGGCGGGGGTGAGGGGGGCATCGCCCTGCAGGTTCACGATCACGTCGAAGCCGAGCAGCAGGGTTGCCACCTCGGCGCAGCGTTCGGTGCCGTTGCGGGCGTCGGAGGAGGTCATCACCACCTCGGCCCCGAAGGCCTGTGCATGGTCGGCGATGCGTGTGTCGTCGGTGGCCACGACCACGCGGTCGATGCCTTGCACCGCCATCGCCGCCTCCCAGCTGCGGCGGATCAGGGTCTTCGCGCCATCGGGGCCGCGCAGGGTGACAAGCGGTTTGCCGGGGTAGCGGGTCGAGGCGTAGCGGGCCGGAATGGCGATGAGCGTGGTCATTTGAGGGTCACCCCCGATTTCAAAACGACTCCGGGCGCGTAGGCGATGAAGAAAGGGTTGTCCCAGCCGGGTTTGCCATAGGCGAGTGGCTGGTGGTCATCGAACCGCACCACCTGCCCGCCCGCTCCGCGCAGGACGGCATCCCCGGCGGCGGTGTCCCATTCCATCGTGCGGCCAAGGCGGGGGTAGAGGTCAGCCTCACCCGTCGCCACCAGGCAGAACTTGAGGCTGGAGCCCGCGCTGGTCATGTCGCGCAGGGCGTAACGGCTGATGTAGTCATCCGTCGCCTGATCGCGGTGGGATTTGGACGCGACGACCATCAGCGCGGCATTGTCGGGGGCGGCCACGCGCAAAGCTTTCGTGGGGCCGGGGGTTGCCTTGTCAAAGGGGCCGGTCTCCTCCACCGCGCCACCGCTGGCGAGGGTGTAGAAGAGGCGCCCCTTGGCCGGGGCATAGACCACGCCTGCCACGGGCACGCCTTCGTGGACATAGGCGATGTTCACGGTGAAATCGCCGCGGCGCTGGACGAATTCTTTCGTGCCATCAAGGGGGTCGACAATCAGAAAGCTGCTGGCGGTCAGGGCGTGGCTGTCGGCTTGTTCTTCCGTGATCAAGGTCACGTCCGGGAAAGCGGCCCGCAACCCGGCCGAGATCACGGCATCGGCCGCTTCATCCGCTTCGGTCACCGGGCTGGCGTCGCCCTTGGCCCGCACCTCAAAATCGGGGCCGGTGTAGACCTCCATGATGCGGTCGCCCGCGTCCAGCGCAAGGCGGCGCATGAGGGGCTGAAGTCGGGCGAGGTCCATCACGTCTCCTGTCGAAACCAAGGCAATTGCACATATGTTTGCGCGCCCTTATCCTGCGGCGCTAACGGAACGGCAAGTTTTCCCTGATTAGGGTGCCGAACCTGTCGGGGTTAAGCAGATGTTCCGGTACCAAAGGCGCAACCGTTCCAGTTTCAGCACCGCGTTCCAGACGATGGAACTGGTGTTTCACGTTGCCGTGCGCAACCTGCGCAAGTCGAACGGCAATGCGGTGCTGGGCCTTGTCATGTCCATCGTGCAGTCGCTGTTGATGCTGACGATCATGTACTTCCTGTTTTCGTTCCTCGGCTTGCGGCGCATCGCGATCCGGGGCGATTTCATGCTCTATGTCATGTCCGGCGTCTTCATGTTCATGACCCATGTGAAGGCCATCGGGGCGGTTTCGGGGGCGGACGGCCCCACATCATCCATGATGATGCATGCGCCGATGAATCCGATCATTTCCATCCTCGGGGCGGCGCTGGCATCGCTGTATCAGCAGACGCTCGCGGCAGCGGTGATCCTGTTCAGCTATCACGCGCTGATCACCCCGATCAGCATTGATGATCCCGTGGGCGTGCTGGGCATGTTCCTTCTGTCCTGGCTGACGGGCGTGGGCATCGGAATGGTGCTTTTGTCCGCCAAGCCCTGGCAGCCCGAGCTTATGGGGATTTTGACCACCATCATCATGCGGATCAACATGATCGCGTCCGGCAAGATGCTGGTGGCCAACAATGCCAAGCCCGAAATGCGGGCGATGTTCGACTGGAACCCGCTGTTTCACACGATTGACCAGGGCCGTGGCTTCATGTTCCTGAACTATCAGCCGCGCTATACGTCGATCGAACATCCGGTCTATGTGATGCTGGGTTGTCTTCTGGTGGGCCTGATGGCCGAATTCTTTACCCGGCAATATGCCTCGGCAAGCTGGGGGAAGGGTCGATGATCCGCCTGGTCGCTGTTTTCCTGATGGTTGGCGCTGGCGCGCTGCAGGCTGAGGTAGAGGGGATGATGTTCCCCGCCCTGCACGCGGTGGTTGGCGTGGCTGAAACCGATGTGCTGAACATCCGGGCCGCCCCTGACCCTGAAGCTGAGGTGGTGGGCACCCTGGCCCCGAACCAGATGGGGGTTGAGGTGATCCGCGTCACCGAGGGCTGGGCTGAGGTCAACACCGGCGAGGCAAAAGGTTTTGCCGCGCTTCGCTTTCTGGAGCGGGAGGAAGGGCCGGACTGGTATGCCCTTGCGCGGCCCCTGGCCTGTTTCGGGACCGAACCTTTCTGGTCCCTGAACCTTGACCCCGATGCCAGCACCGCAACCTTCACCACGCCTGACATGACCGAACCCCGCACTGACCCCATCGGCCAGACCTGGCCCGGCACGCTTTGGGCACCAAGGGCCGCGATTGACCTGCCGGATGGCCTGGCCGTGCTAAGCCCGGGCGATTGCAGCGACGGCATGTCGGAACAAAGCTACGGCATCGCCGTCGATCTCTTCCTGCGAACCGGCGACCGGCAGCGCCTTTCAGGCTGCTGCACCCTGACCCTGCGCTGACCGGGCGGTGTTTGCCAGCAATGTTGACCAGTCCGAAAAAGATTCGTGGAAGATTCGCGACAGAGTCTGCGCGCTTACCGTTGCAGGGGCATAGGCACCCCCCTATATACGGCTGGCACGTCGACAGGCCGCCAGTTCTGTCGCCTCATCATGGCGGGGATGCCGATATGACCGGGTCCTTGCCGGAACATCGCCTGAAGTAAAGGGATACGCACATGGCCAAAGTCATCGGTATTGACCTCGGGACGACGAATTCTTGCGTTGCCATCATGGATGGTTCGCAACCCCGCGTCATCGAGAATTCGGAAGGCGCGCGCACGACGCCGTCTATCGTCGGTTTCACCGACTCGGAACGTCTGGTCGGGCAGGCTGCCAAACGGCAGGCCGTTACCAACGCCTCAAACACCATCTTCGCGGTCAAGCGCCTGATCGGGCGCCGGTTTGATGATCCGGTGATCCTCAAAGACCAGAAGAACATGCCCTACAAGATCGTCAACGGCGGCAATGGCGACGCCTGGGTTGAAGCCCGGGGTGAGAAGTATTCGCCGTCGCAGGTGTCGGCCTTCATCCTGCAGAAGATGAAGGAAACCGCCGAAAGCTATCTGGGTGAAACCGTCACTCAGGCCGTGATCACGGTCCCCGCCTATTTCAACGACGCCCAGCGTCAGGCCACCAAGGACGCAGGCAAGATCGCGGGTCTTGAGGTACTGCGCATCATCAACGAACCGACGGCAGCCGCGCTAGCCTATGGCCTTGACAAGAAAGAGACCAAGACGATTGCGGTCTATGACCTTGGCGGCGGTACGTTCGACATCACCATCCTGGAAATCGACGACGGTTTGTTCGAAGTGAAATCCACCAACGGGGACACGTTCCTTGGCGGGGAAGACTTCGACATGCGGATCGTCAACTACCTCGCGGATGAGTTCAAGAAAGAGCATGGCGTTGATCTGTCGAACGACAAGATGGCCCTGCAACGCCTGAAGGAAGCCGCCGAGAAAGCGAAGATTGAGCTTTCGTCGTCCAGCCAGACCGAAATCAACCAGCCGTTCATCAGCATGGACCGCAACACCGGCCAGCCGTTGCACATGGTCATGAAGCTGACCCGTGCCAAGCTGGAAGGACTGGTTGAGGATCTGATCAAGAAGTCTATCAAGCCCTGCCAGGCCGCGCTGAAGGATGCCGGCGTGTCGAAAGAAGACATCGATGAAGTTGTGCTGGTCGGCGGCATGACCCGCATGCCCCGCGTGATCGAGGAAGTGACCAAGTTCTTCGGCAAGGAACCGCACAAGGGCGTCAACCCCGATGAGGTTGTGGCCTTGGGCGCGGCGATCCAAGCCGGCGTTCTGCAGGGCGATGTCAAGGACGTGGTGCTCTTGGACGTCACGCCGCTTTCGCTGGGGATTGAGACGCTGGGTGGCGTGTTCACCCGCCTGATCGACCGCAACACGACGATCCCGACCAAGAAGTCCCAGGTCTTCTCCACCGCCGAGGATAACCAGAACGCGGTCACGATCCGCGTGTTCCAGGGCGAGCGTGAGATGGCCGCAGACAACAAGATGCTGGGCCAGTTCAACCTGGAACAGATCCCGCCCGCCCCGCGTGGCGTGCCGCAGATCGAGGTGACCTTCGACATCGACGCCAACGGCATCGTGTCGGTGAAAGCCAAGGACAAGGGCACCAACAAGGAACAAGCGATCACGATCCAGGCTTCGGGCGGCTTGTCGGATGACGAGATCGAGAAGATGGTCCGCGACGCCGAGGCGAATGCCGAGGCCGACAAGGAACGCCGCGAGCTGGTGGAGACCAAGAACCAGGGCGAATCGCTCCTGCACTCCACCCGGAAATCGCTGGCCGACCATGGCGACAAGGTTGACCCCTCCACCGTTGAGGCGATCGAGTTTGCCATGCAGCCCCTGGAAGAGGCGCTGAAAGGCGAAGATGCCGGCAAGATCAAGAGCGGGATCCAGAACCTGACCGAAGCCGCGATGAAGCTGGGCGAGGCGATCTACAAGGCCTCCCAGTCCGAAGGCGGCGGCGACAAGGATGATGAACCGCGCCCGGTGGATGACGATGACATCGTCGACGCCGACTTCGAAGATCTGGGCAACAGCAAGCGGAAGTAACGCCGCGTGAACCGGAAAAGGGGGCGGTCTGGCAACGGACCGCCCCTCTCCGGTTCGGTTTGGGGGTTTTGCCGTGGCAAAGCGCGACTACTATGACGTTCTGGGGGCCTCCAAAGGTGCTTCGGCGGAAGAATTGAAGAAGGCCTATCGCCAGAAGGCGAAAGAGCTGCATCCCGACCGCAACTCAGACAATCCGCAGGCCGAAGCCCAGTTCAAGGAAGTGAACGAGGCGTATGAGTGCCTGAAGGACGAACAGAAAAAGGCGGCCTATGACCGCTTTGGTCATGCCGCGTTCGAAGGCGGCATGGGTGGCGGCCGCGCCCCGGGCAGGGCGTATGGCCAGCAGGGTGACTTCGCCAGCGCCTTCTCGGATGTGTTCGAAGACCTCTTCGGCGATTTCATGGGGGGGCGTGGCGGTGGTGGCGGGGGCCGGTCACGCGCCCAGCGCGGGTCAGACCTGCGCTACAACCTGCGCGTGACGCTGGAAGAGGCCTATAGCGGCATCCAGAAGACGATCAGCGTGCCCACCTCAGTGACCTGTGACGTCTGCAATGGCTCGGGCGCGGAAGGCGGGGCGGAGCCGGTGACCTGCCCCACCTGTTCCGGCATGGGCAAGGTCCGGGCGCAGCAGGGTTTTTTCACCGTGGAACGCACCTGCCCGACCTGCAACGGCATGGGCCAGATCATCAAGAACCCCTGCAAGAATTGCGGCGGCCATGGCCGGGTGCAGAAGGATCGCACGCTGTCGGTCAACATCCCGCAAGGCGTAGAAACCGGCACTCGCATCCGCCTGGCGGGTGAGGGGGAGGCCGGTCTGCGCGGCGGCCCGCAGGGCGACCTTTACATTTTCATCGAGGTGAAAGAGCACGCGATCTTCCAGCGCGACGGGGTGCATCTTTTCTGCCGCGTGCCGGTTTCGATGCCCACGGCCGCTTTGGGCGGCGAGGTTGAGGTGCCGACGATCGACGGCGGCAAGGCCCGGGTAAAGGTGCCGGCGGGTGCCCAGACCGGCAAGCAGATGCGGCTGCGGATGAAGGGCATGCCCGCCCTGCGCAGCAGCAGCACCGGCGACATGGTGATCGAGCTTGCGGTGGAAACCCCCGTCAACCTGACCAGCCGCCAGCGAGAGTTGCTGCGTGAGTTCGAGGATCTGTCGGAAGAGAACAACCCGGAAGCGTCCTCGTTCTTTTCCAAGGTCAAAGGGTTCTGGGACGGGATGAAGGGCTGACAGGTAGGATGGGCAGATTGCCCATCTTACGTTAACGGTTTTTCAACCATGTCCCGGCAGCTTGACGGCATGGGCCAGTCTTTTGAAGAACCGTTCCTGCCGCTGATCCCGCCCCAGGGCGATGAGGATGAGGCGTCGCCCGTTGCCCTGCCGGGGCGCTTGCCGTCCTACATCTCGGACCACCGCCAACGCCTGCGGGATCGGTTTACCCAAGGCGGCGGTCAGGCCCTGCCGGATTATGAACTGCTGGAACTGGTCTTGTTCCGGGCCATTCCCCGGCAGGACGTCAAGCCCCTCGCACGCCTTCTTCTGGACACCTTCGGCGATTTCAACCGTGTGGTCAGCGCGTCACCTGCGCGGTTGCAGATGGTGAAGGGGGCAGGCCCCGCCGTGGTGCTGGAGTTGAAGCTGGTGGAAGCCGCCGCGCAACGGATGATGCGGTCTCGGGTTATTCAGAAGCCGCTCTTGTCCAGCTGGGATGCGCTTCTGGACTATTGCCACACCGCGATGTCGCACCGCGAGACGGAGCAGTTCCGCGTCCTTTTCCTTGACCGCAAGAATGTGCTGATCGCGGATGAAGAGCAGGCCAAGGGCACGGTGGACCATGTGCCGGTCTACCCCCGCGAAATCGTGAAACGCGCGCTGGAGCTGAATGCCAGTGCCTTGATTCTGGTGCACAATCACCCTTCGGGGGACCCCACGCCTTCGGATGCCGACCTGTCGATGACGGCCCAGGTGCAGGATGCCTGCGCCGCTTTGGGGCTGGTCTTGCATGACCACCTGATCATCGGCAAATCGCGAGAGCTCAGCTTTCGGGCGCAGGGGTTTCTTTAGAGGGGGTCAACCTCGGTCACTGGACCGGCGAAATCCGGCACCAGCCACAGTTCAACCCGGCGGTTGAGGTCACGGCCGATGGCGGTTTCGTCGCAGGCCATGGGCAGCGCCTCGCCAAAGCCATCGATGGCCGGAAGCGCCTCTGGGCCAAGGTCCGGGGCGATGGCCGCCAGTTCCTGCGCCACCCGGGCGGCTCGTTCCAAAGACAGCGCCAGATTGGCCTCAGCCGCGCCGGACCCGTCGGAAAAGCCCGCCAGCACCATGCGTTCATTGCGGAACTGGCCCGAGGCGATCAGCTGGGCAAGGTCGGTCAGGTTGTCGCGCGACTGGGCGTCAAGCGTGGAGGAGCCGTCCTCGAACCGGAAGGTCAAGGACAGCCGGTCCGCCCCGTCCATCAGCCCGACAAGGCGCTTGAGATCAGCGAGCTTCACATCCTCACCCGCGCCCTGGATGGCGTTGATCAGGCGCAACCCGTCAGCGGTCATCGGCTGGCGCGTGGCGGAGCGGTCAATGTAACCATTTGCGGCCACTACAGCTTGCGCGGCGGGGGTGCGCAGGAAATCAAGGAATTCGCGGGTCATCAGGGGCAGGCGACGGGGGGCAGCCAGAAGGACGACGGGCAGGGCAAGGGGGTAATCCTCAGCCTTCACGGCAAGGGGGGTGGGCAAGAGGGGGAAGCCACGAACTGTCGGTCAGGGGGATGCGGCTGGCTGGGGCGATGAAGGACCGGCCGGTGATGGCGATGGCCCAGGGGTCCAGCGCCACGGCACTGGCAAGCGCCTTCTGATCGGGATGCAGCACCGCCTCGGCCAAGGCGCGCCCAGCCGGTCAGACAGCGCGCGCTGCATCGCCACCTCGGGCTGAAGGGCGTGGAGGACGACGGGCATGTCGGGTCCACCGATGGCGGACCAGTTCGTCACCTCACCGGCCAGCACCTTGGCAAGGTTCAGAGTCGAAATCTCGGGCGTGGGGTTGTCGGGTGCGACGATGGCCACCAGCGCGTCCATCGCGACGCTGTGGGTGCCGAAACCGGGTTCCGCCTCAAAAGCCAGCTTCAGGTCAGCGCTGCCGTCCTGCAGGGCGGCGGTGGCGGCGTCGGGAGAGAGGGGGGCGAAGCTGACCTCGGCGAGGTCCTTGCCGCTTTCGGGATCAAGGATCGTGGCGGTGAAGCTGTCACCCTGCCCCGGCTGGTAGATCAGGCCGCGCTGGGCGGCAAAGGCCTGAAACAGCGGCGGAAGAAGGGCGAGGCCGGGGTCATCGGCACCGACAAGGCGGATCACGGCCTTTGGCGCCTCAAGATCCGGGCAGGCGGGGCCTTCGCAGATCACGCCCTGACCGTCGACCGTCAGCAGCCCGTACGACGTCTCGATCCGGTAAAAGGCGCCGTCATAGCCTTGCAGGGACCCGGTCAGCACGATGCCGCCTTCCCGCGCAACAAGGGTCACGTCCTGCGCACTGGCCGGATTGAACCATACCATGGCGGCAAAGATTGCCGCCGCCCCCGCCTTAACCCGCATTGCCGGCCCTTATCTTGGAGCGGCGAGTGTCAGGTCGCGGAGAAGATTCTTCAACACCAGAATGTCACCCGAGGTGCCACAAAGCGGCACGGCGACCGCCAGTTTGGTCACCGTAACCTTGCCACCGCGCGCGAGCAGCGTTTCCACCGGCAAGGTGCGGCCACAGGTGTCGGGGGTGATCTTGACTTCGACGGTAAGGTCGGCGGCCGTGTCGGCGGCGGGGTAGCTGTAGATTTGCGCCAGCATCGGCTGCGCCACGGTGCCGACCCCCAGGGGCAGAATACTGCGGGGGGCATCGGCGGTGCGGCCATAGCTGCCGATGTAGACCTGGCCATCCGTTTCGGCCCGCAGGTCGAACATGGCGGGATGGCCCATCTGCACGGCAAAGCGAATTTGGTCGGTCGCGTCAGGCACGGAAACCTTGGCCAGCGCGATCTGCGAGCTGTCGAAATAGGCTGCAACCAGCGCCTCAGGCTCAAGCGCGGGTATCTGCAGGGAAAGCGCGCCGTCCGGGCGGATCTGGGCCGTGAAGGATAGGCCGGCGTGGCGCATGACAACGCGTTCGCCCGGGTTGCAAGGGGCATTCAGCGACAGGTTGATCATCCCAAGCGGTGCCGCTTCAAGCCCGAGGGTAGGAATGCAGTTTGCGGCGGCTGGATCGTCCAGTGTGGCCGCAACCGGTGTGATCCCCCGCAAGCTTGGCAGGACGTCC
>JAAUPC010000113.1 GCA_012036325.1 Paracoccaceae bacterium | reverse complement strand
TCACGGCTCGCCCTCGCCCTTGGCGCCCTCACCTGGGTCTGGCTGCAACCGCGCACCGCCCGCGACTGCGCGCCCTCCGACAGCGCCTGCCTGCGCAAGGTGGCCGAGCAACTGATCGCCGAAAGCCTGGAAGTCACCACGAACCCCTTCATCTCCAATGAGATTCAGTCCGCCGGACGCCTGCTTGCCACCGAAGGTGCCATCGACCTTGCCGCCCAGCACGACCGCCTGACCGCCATCGGCTTTGGGCCCCACAACATTAGGTCCGTGTTCGACACTTACTTCCATGGCCTCTTTGATCCGACCTATCCCTTCGACATCCCCGCCGCCATCGCCGCCGAAACCGGCCCCGAGGGGAGCAATCTACAAGACTACCTCACCGCAGCCTTCCGCTTGGCCCTGGCAGACCCCGACAGGCGGACCAGGGCGCTAACCCTTTGGGACCAGCACTTCGACGCGGTGGCCGATTTCGGCAACCCGTCCGGCTCTACCAGCCATTTCGTCCTGTCCTGGCTCGCCCGGCATGACCCGACGCTTGGTGCCAAGTACTTTCGGCGTGCAACGGATGCAGGCGCTTACGTTGCCGGCCCCGGCGGCTGGCAAGTGTTCTTTGAAACCGCCGCCTGGCATTGCCGCGAAGGTCGCCTTGACCAGGGTCGCATTCTCCTCGCTGGGCTTGGCGCAAAATTCCCGCCGCAAGATTATATCGACTTGCACCTTCCCGCCCTTCTGGACTGTCAGGGTGAAACAGACGCCGTTTCCGCCGTAGACTTAGCCCTTGACCAACGCGCGCTCCGGGTGGAAACGGTCCTGCGCGACCACACGGACGCGCAGGATTTCGTTGTCTCGCAGCTGCAGGACCTGTCCAAAGACCTGCGCAATGCCTTCGCCGCCTGGCTTTATCAGCAAGACCGCGGGGCAGAGGTCCCAGCCATCTGGTCGCGCTACGGCGCCGCCGAGATTGCCCGCCGGTATCTCCCCCAGCAGGATTGGCTACCCGCCCGGCTGGCAGAAAGCCAATCTGCGCCCGTCCCCAACGCCTCACGCTTCGATGTCTGGGGTCTGACCGTCGAGGGCCGGTTGCACCGCGTGGCTGCAGAAGGTGCGCTCGGCTTCGCCCTTGAATACGATGACGCCACGACCGCCCGGATCATCGAGATGGAGTGGCCCTCGCCTCAGGCCATCGAGGCGGCCCGTGGGCTTGTCCAGCACTCCAAAGGGTCACCCTTGGTCACGGCTTTCGTGGTCGGCCTTGAACGCCAGCTTGGCTGCGCCCCATCCGACGCCACACTGCAAACCCTCCTGGACGACATCTCAACGCTGAAGGACCCATTGGATGAGGCGCGCGCCATCATCGAGCTCCTGCGCTTCACCCCGCCGCCCGCCACCGACACCGCCGCTGCGGCCCATGGCTGCATCGTTGAGTAGCGCCCCGAAAGGCCACCGCTCCGATTCGCGCCGCATGGTTAACGGCCTGTCTTCTCGGCGCGCGTAGAGACGGAAGGAAGACGCAAGGAAGACGGAAAGTAGACGCTAGAGCGGCCCCTGTTCGCCCCGATTAACACAGCGTTCTGAAAGACTTGCAGCACATAGCTCCACCATCCCCCGGCCAGGGCCATGGCGTTGCGTTAACCACCTGTCAACGGGTCAGATGTGCGGCGGCGATCACTCGCCCTGAACGCCAGTCTCGCCTTCGGTGCCCTGCGCTGCTTCAATCGCGCGCCAACGGGCGACGTTCTCATTATGCTCGTCCAGCGTCACCGCAAAAGCATGGCCGCCGGTGCCATCCGCGACGAAGAAGATGTAATCCGTCGTATCCGGGTCCAGCGCCGCCTCGATTGACAGAAGCCCGGGGTTGGCGATCGGCGTCGGCGGCAATCCGTCAATCACATAAGTATTCCAAGAGGTTTCACGACGAAGCTCACTCTGCCGCAGACCCCGCCCCAACACGCCTTCGCCTTTGGTGATGCCATAGATCACCGTCGGGTCGGTCTGCAGCCGCATGCCCTGCCGCAACCGGTTGACGAAGACGCTGGCCACCTGACGCCGCTCTTCCGGCACCCCGGTTTCCTTCTCGATGATCGAGGCCATGATCAGCGCCTCTTCCGGCGTGTCATAGGGCAGGCCCGTGACCCGGTTTTCCCAGGCCGTGGCCAAGCGGGTTTCCTGACGGCGGGTCATCTCTGCAATGATCGCCTCACGTTCGGTGCCACGCTCCACCTCATAGCTGTCAGGGGCCAAAGTGCCCTCAGCCGGAACGGTTTCTAGCGACCCAGTCAGAAAGCCAGCTTTCTTAAGCGCATCAACCACTTGCCAGCTTGTCACCCCCTCGGCCACCGTGATCCGGAACCGCAGATCGGCATCATCGGCGACTTCAAGATACTCGGCCGGCGGGGCCTCGGCCCCTGCGTCAAAGCGGGCGACCTCAGTGAATTCGTTGCTGGAAAGGTCAAGCTCGCTCAGCACCACATCGCTGCGCGTCACCCCGATACGGAAGTTGAGATCGCGCCCACAGGTCGACCGCCCGCCCGCCGTGATCGCCTCCAGCACCTCGACCATCGAGGCTTTGGCCGGGATCAGATAGCTGCCGAATTTCAGCGCATCCGCCTTGTCCGAATAATCCGCCCCCACCCGGAAGATCCGGGCATCCGTGACCGCGCCACGCTCTTCCAGCACCCGGCTCACCGCACTGAACGAGGCCCCCCTTTCCACCTGCAGGCAGATCGGCGCGGTCAGGGGGCCTGGCGAGACGAACTCGTTCCGCCCCCAGGCCACAAGCGCCGCGACGGCGACCAGGATCAGGATGAACAGCGTCAGCGCGTTCGAGGCGATGCCCTTCCACATCCCTAGCGCACCTTGCCAACAACCAGGCTGGCATTGGTCCCGCCAAACCCGAAGGAGTTGGACAGGGCTACATCGATCTTGCGCCGAACCGCCTTGTTCGGGGCCAGGTCCAGCTTCGGCGCGACGGCCGGGTTGTCGAGGTTGATCGTCGGCGGGGCCACCTGATCGCGCAGGGCAAGGATGCAGAAGATCGCCTCCACCGCGCCTGCGGCCCCCAGAAGATGCCCGATGCTGGACTTGGTAGACGACATCGTCGCCCCCGCCGCCGCGTCTCCCATCAACCGCTCCACCGCGCCAAGCTCGATCGTGTCGGCCATGGTGCTGGTGCCATGCGCGTTGATGTAGTGCACATCCGAAGGCTGCAGGCCCGCCCGCTTCAAGGCCGCCGCCATGCTTCGGTAGCCGCCATCGCCATCTTCGGACGGGGCGGTGATGTGATAGGCGTCGCCGGACAGGCCATAGCCCAAGACCTCGGCATAGATCTTCGCGCCGCGGGCCTTGGCGTGTTCGTATTCCTCAAGGACCACGACCCCGGCCCCCTCACCCATGACAAAGCCGTCACGGTCGGCGTCGTAGGGACGGCTGGCTTTGGTCGGGTCATCGGCGCGCTTCGTCGACAGGGCCTTGCAGGCGTTGAACCCTGCGATGCCGATTTCCGAAATCGGGCTTTCCGCCCCACCTGCCACCATCACATCGGCGTCGCCCCACTGGATCAGCCGCGCCGCGTCGCCGATGGCATGCGCCCCGGTGGAGCAGGCCGTCACCACCGCATGGTTCGGTCCCTTGAAGCCGAAGCGGATCGAGACCTGCCCGGAGACAAGGTTGATCAGCGCGCCAGGAATGAAGAAGGGCGAGACCCGCTTTGGTCCCTTCTCCTTGATGAGAACGGCCGTCTCGGCGATCGAGGTGAGGCCGCCGATGCCGGAGCCGATCATCACCCCGGTCCGCAGCTTTTCATCTTCGGAAATCTCATCCCACCCTGCGTCCCGAACGGCTTGAACGGCGGCGGCCATGCCGTAGAGGATGAAGTCATCGACTTTGCGCTGGTCTTTCGGTTCCATCCAGTCATCGGGGTTGAAAGTGCCGTCCGACCCATCGCCGCGCGGAATCTCGCAGGCGTATTGGGTGACGACGTTCGAGGCGTCGAAGCGGGTGATCGGCCCTGCCCCGGATTGGCCTGCGAGAAGCCGGCTCCAGGTTTCTTCGACCCCGCAGGCAAGGGGGGTGACCATTCCAAGACCGGTGACCACGACGCGACGCATGCTGCTCTCTCCCGCAAGGCTACGCTTTTTGAGGGTGATACACGGCCCCCTTAGCCCACGCAACCTTGCGGGGCGGGGATGGGCGGTGGACGGGCGGCGGCGGAAATCTGTCCACGGTGGACAGAATCGCTTTATTGTTTTATTTCATAGGCTTGCATGATTTCGTTCAGACTTTGTTAACCCGCGCCACTGGGCAGGTCTACCGACCCTGGCCGGACAACCGAGCCGGGAGCGGCGTCGGCGGTGGGCGTTCCGGTCACTGGTCTTGAAAGGGGTGGCCGCCCCGGGGGGCATCGAGCCCCCCGATGCGGCGCTGCCGGGGAGAAGCGGGTGGCGGCGGGGCTGGTGGCGAGTTGGGGAGCCTCCGGCGGGAGTATTTGGGAAATGAGCAAGATGCACATGGCCAAGATGCACTTTGCAAGGAGTTGGTGACAGGGTCGGGGTTGCTTACCGGATCGGGGTAAGGGTTCGACCAGTGGCGAAGGGTCTTTGGCTTTCCTTGCACACTGGCCCGCAAAGGACGGGTCGGACAGGGCCGCGCACCGGGAAGGTGACGCACGACCCGGCTGTTTCGGTTCTGGTCCTTGGCCGCGGCGCGCGGGAAGCTGGGTGGGGCTGCAGCCTTCCTTGAGCTGCTGCCGGTCAGGATGGCCGTTCCATTGCCCGCAACGTGGGGCAGAGGGCCGATGGCGGCCACCTGCAAGCGTTCTGGCGCGGGAAACGCAAAAGACACCCCGGAGGGTGCCTTCACGGTCCTGCGACAGGACGAAAGCCTTAGGCGGCTTCGGAGATGAACTTCACCGCGTCGCCGAAGGTCTGGATGGTTTCGGCAGCGTCATCGGGAATCTCGATCCCGAATTCTTCTTCGAAAGCCATAACCAGCTCGACAGTGTCCAGCGAGTCAGCGCCGAGATCGTCGATAAACGAGGCGGATTCGGTCACCTTGTCCTCTTCGACGCCCAGATGCTCGACGACGATCTTCTTCACGCGATCAGCGATGTCGCTCATGTCCGTTCCTCTATCTTGGCGGGACTGTCCCGGCCACTTTCTGATCTGCCCGACAAGGGGCGGTTGCCACCCGGGGTGTGGCCCGGCCGGAATCCTGCGCGCCTATAGCAAGGGGATGCGCGCATGGCAAACCCTTTAACCAGAGTTGCGCGGCGTGGCGTCGCAGAGAGGCTTGCGGTGGAATGCCCTGCAGCGGTCACACCATCGCCATGCCGCCGTTCACATGGAGGGTTGCGCCAGTGACATAGGCGGCCTCAGTGGACGCAAGGTAGAGGACGGCGGCGGCAATCTCGGCCGGGGTGCCCATGCGCCCGGCGGGGACGGCCGTAAGGATGGCAGCGCGCTGCTGGTCGTTCAGCTTGTCGGTCATCGCGGTTTCAATAAAGCCGGGGGCAACGCAGTTCACCGTGATGCCCCGGCTGGCCACTTCGGCCGCGAGGGATTTGGAGAGGCCGACCATCCCGGCCTTGGAGGCGGCGTAGTTGACCTGGCCCGCGTTCCCGGTGGTGCCGACGACGGAGGAGATGTTGATGATCCTGCCGTGGCGGGCCTTCATCATGCCCCGGATCGCGGCGCGGCAAAGGCGGAAGGTGGCGGTGAGGTTCACGTCAAGCACCGACTGCCAATCGTCATCAGACATGCGCATGGCGAGGCCGTCCTTGGTGATGCCAGCGTTGTTCACCAGGATGTCGACCGCACCCATCGCTTCGGTGGCGCGTTTGATCAGGCTTTCGACGTCTTCGGGGCTGGAGAGGTTGCAGGGCAGGACATGGGCGCGGGGGCCGAGGTCCTTTGCCAAGGCCTCAAGCGGTTCCACACGGGTGCCCGAGAGGCCGACGGTGGCCCCGGCGGCATGAAGGGCGCGGGCAATGTCGGCGCCGATGCCGCCTGAGGCTCCGGTGACAAGGGCGGCTTTGCCGGTAAGGTCGAACATGGGTCTCTCCTTCAGGCCTTGAGGGCGGCGATATCTTCGGGGGTGCCGATGGCGCGGGTCGTGGCCTCGGGCGCGATGCGGCGGATCATGCCGGAGAGGGCCTTGCCGGCACCAATCTCCCAGAACTCGGTCACGCCGGCCTTGCCCATCCAGAGGACACTTTCTCGCCAGCGGACGGAGCCGGTGACCTGGGCGATGAGAAGGTCTAGGATGCGGTCGGGTTCGGTCACGGCCTCGGCCCGGACGTTGACGACGATGGGGACCTTGGGGGCAAGGATCGGGGTGGCGGCCAGGGCTTCGGCCATCACATGGGCGGCGGGCTGCATCAGGGCGCAGTGGAAGGGGGCGGAGACGGGCAGAAGGATCGCGCGTTTGGCCCCCTTGGCCTTGGCGATGTCCAGCGCGCGTTCGACGGCGGCCTTGTGGCCCGAGACGACGACCTGGGCGGGGTCATTGTCATTGGCGGCCTGGCAAACCTCGCCCTGGGCGGCCTCAAGCGCTACGGCGGTGGCGGTCTCAAAGTCAAGGCCGAGGAGGGCGGCCATCGCGCCGACGCCCACGGGCACCGCCTCTTGCATGGCCTGGCCGCGGATGCGCAGAAGCCGGGCGGTGTCCGAGAGCGTGAGGGAACCCGCGGCGCAGAGGGCGGAGTATTCGCCCAAGGAATGCCCGGCGACGAAGGCGGCCTGGTCAAGGCCAAACCCTTCCGCCTCAAGCGCGCGGAGGGCGGCGATGGAGGTGGCCATCAGCGCGGGCTGGGCGTTCTGGGTGAGGGTGAGGGCGGCGATGTCCCCCTCCCAGATCAGGGAGGAGAGGTTTTCGCCCAAAGCGCTGTCCACCTCATCAAACACGGCCTTGGCGGCGGGATAGGCGTCGGCGAGGGTGCGGCCCATGCCGATTGTCTGGGCGCCCTGCCCCGGGAAAACGAATGCGCGGCTCATGCTGTGGCCCCCCTTGCTTTGGCCTTTGGGGATAGCCTGAGGCGCGCGGCCTTGCAATCACCCGCACGTCAGACCTGCACAGCCGATGTGCAATGGGCGGGCTGTGCGGCGGCGGCAGGACAGCTAAGATACCGTCTGTATTACAGGAGTATCCCCATGCCCGCCCGCAACAATGACCGCAGCTTTGGCACCGTGACCCGTGTCTTCCACTGGTTGACGGCGCTCTTGATCCTGACGGCCATCCCATTGGGGGTGATCGCAAACCAGTTGCCGTATGACACGTCCGAGGCATTGGCGATCAAGGCGCAGCTCTTTTCGGTCCACAAGACGCTGGGGGTGGCCGCGTTCCTTCTGGGGGTGGCGCGTATCCTTTGGGCGCTGTTTGAGCGGCACCCTGCCCCGCTGCACCCCGAACGCCGGGCTGAGATCACCTTGGCCAGCGCGGTGCATTGGCTTTTGTACATCTCACTGGTCGCGGTGCCGTTGTCGGGCTGGGTGCATCATGCCGCCGTCACCGGCTTCGCGCCGATCCTGTGGCCGTTCGGGCAGACCCTGCCTTTCGTGCCGCAGTCCGAGGCGGTGGGCAGCGCCGCGGGGGCCGCGCATTGGGTGTTCACGAAGCTCTTGGGTCTGGCGATCCTTTTGCACATCGCCGGGGCCTTGAAGCACCACCTGATCGACAAGGACGCCACCTTGCTGCGCATGCTGCGCGGCGTGCCTGCGCCGGAGCAACCTGAAGCCGTGCAGAAAGGCAGCCTGCCGGTGCTGGTGGCTTTCGTCCTTTATGCGGCGGGGGCCGGGATTGCGGCCCTTCTGGTGCCGAATGGCGAGGCGATTGCGGCAGATGCGCCCGTAACCGGTGCGGCCAGTGAGACTGAGGGTGCAGCTGCAGCCGAACCCTCAGGCAACTGGCGCGTGGTTGAAGGGACGCTGGGCTTTTCGGTCAAGCAGATGGGCGCGGATGTCAGCGGCAGCTTTGCGACTTGGTCGGCTGACATCCGCTTTGACGAGGTGGCGGTGGAGGGAAGCCATGGTCAGGTGCGCGTGACCATCGACACCGCCAGCCTGACGCTTGGCAGCGTGACGAAACAGGCGTTGGAGGCGGAGTTCTTTGACGTGGCGACCCATCCGGTTGCCACTTTCACAGCAGATATCCTGCCGGGAGCCGAGGGCTACATTGCCAAGGGTGAACTGACGTTGCGGGGGGCTACAAAGCCGATTGAGATGCCCTTCACGCTGGAGATCACCGGCACCGAAGCCCGGATGGCGGGGACGGTGACGCTGGACCGCCGCGATTTCGGGATGGGGCTGAGCTATGGCGACGAATCCTCAGTCGGGTTCGGGGTGGTGGTTGCGGTGGACCTGGTGGCGGAACGGGTGGAGTAAGACGCCGCTTTACACACCCGTCCCCATGACAAAGGCCGCCCGGTTGCCCGGGCGGCCTTTCTGGTTGCTGTCAGCCTTTGGCTGTCAGGTGCAGGAACCGATCACTCGGTTGCCATCGCCTCGAAGCTGATCTGGATCTGCACTTCGTCGCTGACGAAGGGGGCGAAGGCGCCGACGTTGAAATCCGACCGCAGGACAGTGGTGGTGGCGGTGAAGCCGACCGCCGGTTTGCCTTCGAAGGGCGGGAAGGGATAGGGTTCGGACTTGTTCAGCGTGGCGTCGAGGACGACCGATTTGGTCACGCCGTTCAGCGTCAGGTCGCCCGTGATCTTGCCGGTATTGTCGCCGGTCACTTCGACGGCGGTCGAGGTGAAGGTCACCATCTCATCTTCAGCGGCATCGAAGAAATCGGGGGACATGAAATGTTCAAATCGGGCTTCCCAGCCGGTCAGCATGGAACGGACGGGGAAGGACACCGACACGGTCGAGGCGGCAGGCGCTTCGGCGTCGAACACGACCTCACCACCAAAGCCGGAGAACATGCCGAAGCCGGTGGAATAGCCGACATGGTCATAGTTGAACACGATCTGGGCGTGGCTGGCGTCGATGGTATAGGTCACGGGCGCGGCAAGGGCCGGGGCAGTGACCAGGGCAGCCAAGACTGCAAGCGTTGCGAAACGGGTCATTCTTCACCTGAGGATCGGGGGCGCATCGGCCCGGTTGACGACGGGCAACATGCGCAGGGGCGCTGCGGTGCGGCAATTCGGCACCATGGGAGGCTGACTGTTCGCCAGCGAACAGAAACCCGCTGAGTTGTGACTTGTGTGGGATGGGGCCACTTGCTGGCGCGGCCATTTCCCTTGCGCCCGCAGCAAACCTCTGTATAAGGCCGCATCTTCCCTGCATTTCCATGCAACGGCGATGCCTCTCGTGGACGGGCCGCAGGGAAGTTTGCCCGTCCTTTGAAGCCGCCCGAAGACAAAGGATACCCGCATGCCCTTGTATGAGCATGTCTTCATTTCGCGTCAGGACCTGTCCAACGCGCAAGCCGAAGGCCTTATCGAACACTTCTCGACCGTCCTTGCGGACAACGGCGGCAAAGTCGTTGAAAACGAGTATTGGGGCGTCAAGACGATGGCCTACAAGATCAACAAGAACCGCAAGGGCCACTATGCCATGCTGCGTTCGGATGCCCTGCGGCGGCCGTGCAGGAAATGGAACGCCTGATGCGCCTGCATGACGACGTGATGCGCGTCCTGACCATCAAGGTCGACAAGCATGGCGAGGGCCCCTCGGCCCAGATGCAGAAGCGCGAAGAGCGTGACGGCGACCGGGGTGACCGGGGTGACCGCGGCGGTTTCGGCGGCGAGCGTCGGGAACGCCCGAGCTTTGGCGGTGACCGTGGCGACCGCCC
>JAAUPC010000112.1 GCA_012036325.1 Paracoccaceae bacterium | reverse complement strand
GGTTGATCCGCAATTTCTTCGAAGAAAATTGATCGGACCCTTCAAAGGGTCCGGACCGGAATTTTCGAAATTCCGGTAGTTTCGTCCCGCAAACATTCGGACAATCGCGCCCGTCCACCGCAAAGACCGGGCAATGGTCCCTAACCCTTCCTCTCATCGCGCTTGGCGGCGCCATCGGTTCCGTTCTGCGCTACCTGATGGTGGTGACCATCGGCGCGCCTTTGGGGGTGCTGGTGGTGAATATCCTGGGCAGCTTTGCCATCGGCGTGCTTTTCGCCACACTTGGCGCGCGCGACGGCTGGCAGCTTTTCCTCATGACCGGCGTTCTTGGCGGCTTCACCACCTTCTCCGCCTTTTCGCTGGACACGTTGAAACTGCTCCAGGCCGGCCAGACCCTGCAGGCCGCCGCTTATGTCGGGGGCTCTGTTGCCCTCTCCCTTGCCGCTGTCGCGCTTGGCGTGGCCCTGATGAAAGCCGCCCTATGACCGTCCAGCAACTGACCGTGACTGTGGATGAGGGCGAACAGCGCCTTGACAAGTGGCTGCGCCGCCGCTTCCCGCATGTGACCCAAGGCGCAGTTGAAAAGCTGTGCCGCACCGGCCAGATCCGCGTCGACAGTGCCCGCGTCAAGGCGTCTGACCGCGTGGCCCCCGGTATGATGGTTCGCGTGCCGCCCCTGCCGGACAGCGAAGCGCCCGTCCGTCCGCGCACCCCCGGGGTCAGCGCCGCCGACGAACGGATGATCCAGTCCGCCGTCCTTTGGAAGGATGAACACATCATCATCCTGAACAAGCCCCCCGGGTTGCCGCTCCCAGGGTGGCTCCGGCCAGGGCGACCGGCATGTCGATGGCCTGACCGAGGCGCTGAAATTCGGCTACAAGGACCGCCCAAAGCTGGTGCACCGGCTGGACAAGGATACCTCCGGCGTCCTGATGCTGGCCCGCACCGATCGGATCGCCCGCGCCCTTAGCGAGGCGCTCCGCCACCGCGCTGCCCGCAAGATCTACTGGGCCGTCGTCGCCGGCGTGCCGCATCCGCGTCAGGGCTCCATCAAGTTCGGGCTTGAGAAAGCGCCAGGCCGGGGCAGGGGGGGTGAGGGCGAGAAGATGATCTGCGTCCATCCCGCCAAAATGGCCGAACACCCCGACGCGAAACGTGCCCAGACCGACTATTTCACCCTATGGTTCCTTGGCGCGCGCCTCAGCTGGATGGCGCTGGAGCCGGTGACTGGCCGCACCCACCAATTGCGCGCCCATATGGCCGAAATCGGCCATCCGATCCTGGGGGATGGCAAGTATGGCGGCGGCGAATCGGAAAACCTCGGCGATGGCTGGGGCGCTGGCGCCGGTGGCGATCTCTCGAAGAAGTTGCATCTCCATGCCCGCAGCCTCTCGATCGAACACCCGATCACCAAGAAGATGCTGACCTTCACCGCCCCCTTGCCCGAACACATGGCCCGCACCTGGAAGCTCATGGACTGGAAGGAAACCGACGTCCCCGCCGACCCGTTCGAGCAGATCAGATGAGCGGCTGGTCCGCCCGCGTCTTCTGGACCGAAGTTACCGTCAGGCCCGAAGGGTCCGGCTACGGCATCCAGCTTGACGCCCGCAAGGTCCGTACGCCGCTGAAGGCACCGCTGGTTCTGCCGACCGAAGGGCTGGCCCGCGCCGTAGCCGCAGAATGGCAGGCGCAGACCGGCACGGTGAACCCCGCCACCATGCCCTTCACCCGGACGGCCAACTCAGCCATCGACACCGTGGCCCTTCAGTTCGAGGCGGTGGCCGCCATGCTGGCCGCCTATGGCGAGACGGACCTTCTATGCTACCGCGCCACCGGTCCGGCCGCCTTGATCGACCGTCAGGCCGCCGCCTGGGACCCTCTGCTCGACTGGGCCGCGAAGGCGCTGCACGCCCCGCTTTGCGTGACTCAAGGGGTCATGCATGTGAACCAGCCCGCCACCAGCCTTGTGGCCTTGGGCGCGGCCGTCCGGGCCCTGTCGCCGTTTCGGCTTGCGGCCTTTCATGACCTGGTGGCGATCTCGGGCTCGCTTGTCCTTGGCCTTGCCGTCACCCGGGGGCGGCTGGCGGCGGATGAGGCCTGGACGCTCAGCCGTCTGGACGAAACCTGGCAGATCGAGCTTTGGGGAACCGATGCGGAAGCCGCCGAAATCACCGCGCTGAAACGGGCGGCTTTCCTGCAGGCAGACCGATTCTTTGCATTGTGTGGGTAACAAGTTTGCCCAAGGACTGTGCAGCTGGGTGCCTAAAGGTCGATCACACTGTGCAAGCCGCCGAAAACAAGCGTTTTTCCTGTTTGTGACCAGACCCGCTTGACCTTTCAAACCGCTTTAGCCGAAACTGCCAAACACTGGGAGAGGCTCACCTCCAACAGTTGCGCCGCCGCGAGGGGATCGCGGGGCACTAAAAAACGCGGTCCGCGAAAGACCGCTTACTCAGGAAGAGGTAAGAATGAAAAAATCCGTATTCTTCGGCGCGCTCGCGGCCACCACGCTTGTGGCGGGCATGGCGTCGGCTGCCACCATCGACGACGTCAAGGCGCGGGGCGAACTGCTGTGCGGGTCGTCCACCGGCCTGACCGGCTTTGGGGCTCCGGATGCCAGCGGCAACTGGACCGGCTTTGACGTCGATCTGTGCCGCGCCGTTGCAGCGGCCGTGCTGGGCGATGCGACCAAGGTCAAGTTCGTGCCGCTGACCGGCGAGACCCGCTTCACCGCGCTGCAGTCGGGCGAAGTCGACCTGCTGTCGCGTAACTCGACCTGGACCATGTCGCGCGACAGCGAGCTTGCGCTCGATTTCGTGGCCGTGAACTACTATGACGGCCAGGGCTTCATGGTGAAGAAAGACCTCGGCGTGTCGTCCGCCAAGGAACTGGACGGCGCGACCGTCTGCATCCAGACCGGCACCACGACCGAGTTGAACCTTGCCGACTTCTTCAAGCAGAACAACATCACCTATCAGCCCGTCAACGTGGCCGATGACAACGAAGCCCAAAGCCAGTACGTCGCCGGCGCCTGCGATGCCTACACGACGGACGCTTCGGGCCTTGCCGCCAGCCGCGCCACCCTGCCGGATGCTGAAAACCACATCATCCTGCCGGAAATCATCTCGAAAGAGCCGCTTGGCCCGGTCGTCCGTCATGGCGACAGCAACTGGGGTGACATCGTCCGCTGGACCTACTACGCGCTGCTGATCGCCGAAGAAAAAGGCATCACCCAGGCCAACGTGGAAGAAGTTCTCGCGTCGACCACCGATGAAGAAGTCAAGCGTCTCCTCGGCGCTTCGGGCGACATGGGCGTGAAGATCGGCCTCGACAACGCGGCCTTCAAGAACGCCATCCTCGCCGTCGGCAACTATGGTGAAATCTTCGCCCGCAACATCGGCGAAGGCACCTCGATCAACCTGGCCCGCGGCTTGAACGCGCTGTGGACCCAAGGTGGGCTGCAGTACGCCCCGCCCTTCCGTTGATCACTGACCGGGGGCGCCAGATCGGCGCCCCCGACCACATTCAAACGCTATCCTGACAGCCCGGGGCACCAACAGACCCCGCTCTTGCCGGCCATGCCGAGCAAACTGCAGGAAACAGGGGGAATTTCATGACCATGATCAATGCCGCGCCGAGAGACGACTTCCGCCTCTCGATGCTGATCTACGACACGCGGTACCGCGCGATCACGATCCAGCTGTTCGTGCTGGCGCTGGTTCTGGCCGCGATCTGGTGGCTTGGCAGCAACCTGCAGGCCAACCTCGAAGCCAAGGGCCGCCCACTCAGCTTTGAGTTTCTGTGGAGCCGCGCCGGCTATGACATCGGGCAGACCTTCATCCCCTATACCAGCGACAGCACGCATTTCCGTGCCATGCTGGTCGGCTTGCTCAACACGCTGGTCCTTGCCCTGTTCGGCTGCCTGTTCGCCACGATCATCGGCGTGATCGTCGGTGTCTTGCGGCTGTCGAAGAACTGGCTCGTGGCCCTGCTGACATCGATCTATGTGGAAATTTTCCGCAACATCCCGCTTTTGCTGTGGATCCTCGTCATATTCGTCCCGCTCTATGAAATGACGCCCGCCCCGAACGCCTTCAAAGTCACCGATGAGATGATCGCTAGCGGGACCGAGCCTGCCGCCTCGATGATCCTGGGCGGCACAGTCGCGGTCACCAACCGGGGCACCTACATCCCGGGGTTCCTTTTTGACCGCGGGTTTGAGGCGGGCTGGATGACCACGCTTGCCATCTTCCTGGTGATCGCAGGCAGCCTTGCGGTGCATCTGACGTTGAACGCCCGCGCCCGCCGCGTGCAAGAGGCGACCGGGGTCCGCCCGACGACCTGGTGGAAAAGCCTGATCGTGCTTTTCGCACCGCTTGTCCTTGTGCTTTGGGCGCTGGGCTTTCACCTTGATATCCCGCAGCCGCCAACCCGCTTCAACTTTGAAGGCGGGGTGGTGGTGCAGAACCCCTTCGTCGCGATGCTGATTGCCCTGTCGCTGTATACCGGTGCCTTCATCGCAGAAATCGTGCGCGCGGGTATCCAGTCCGTCAGCCGCGGCCAGACCGAGGCGGCCTTCGCCCTTGGCCTGCGCCCGAACCGCACGATGAACCTCGTGATCCTGCCGCAGGCGCTCAGGGTCATCATTCCGCCCCTGATCAGCCAGTTCCTGAACCTGACCAAGAACACCTCGCTCGGCATCGCGGCCAGCTATGCTGACCTGCGCGGCACGCTTGGGGGGGTCACGCTGAACCAGACCGGGCGCGAGGTCGAGGCGATGCTTCTGATGATGCTGATCTATCTGTCGATCAGCCTGATCATCTCGTCGCTGATGAACGTCTACAACCGCTCTGTCCAGCTGAAGGAGCGCTGAGATGTCCGACGCATTCTTCCGTACCGAAATGACCCCGCCGAAAGCGCCCCCGATCACCGAGCGGGGCGTGGTGAAATGGCTGCGCGAAAACCTCTTCGCTGGCCCCTACAACACCATCCTGACGCTGGTGGCGCTGTACGTTCTTTATTCGCTCCTCAGCAATGTCATTCCCTGGCTTCTGAACGGGGTCTGGAATGCTAACTCCCTCCAGGAATGCCGCGACATCGTCGCCGCTTCGGCGGGCGAAGGGGCGACGGGCGCCTGCTGGGCCATGATCCGCGAACGCTGGAACCAGTTCCTTTTCGGGCTTTACCCGCAAGACCTGTACTGGCGGCCCGCCTTGGCGTTGGCGCTCTTGCTGGTTGCCATCGCGCCCGTCCTGTTCTCCCGGGTGCCGCGCCAGCTGTTCTGGCTGACGCTGTTCTACCCTGCCATCGCGTTCTTCCTCTTGTGGGGCGGTTCGATCTGGACGCCGATCGTGGCCATGATGGGCTTTGGCGTGATGGCCTTGGCCTACCGGCTGCTGGTGCCCCTGACCGGCGTGACGGTTGCGGCGATGCTGGGGGTGCTGGCGGCGGTGCTGTGGTGGCTCCTCCTCGACGCGCGCTTGGCCGAAATGCTCAGCACGGCTATCCCGGTTGGCCTGCGCAGTGTCGGGTCTGATCAGTTTGGCGGCTTCCTCCTCGCGCTGGTCATCGGGGTGACGGCAATCTCGTTCTCTCTGCCGCTGGGCATCCTGCTGGCGCTTGGGCGGCAATCCGACCTGCCGGTCATCAAGATGCTCTGCGTCGGCTTTATCGAGTTCATCCGTGGCGTGCCGCTGATCACCCTGATCTTCACGGCCGCGCTGCTTTTGGGCTACTTCCTACCCAGGGGCACGAATTTCGATACGATCCTGCGCGTCATCATCCTGGTGACCTTCTTCGCCGCCGCCTATCTGGCCGAGGTGATCCGCGGCGGTCTCGCCGCCCTGCCACGCGGCCAGTATGAGGCGGCCGATGCCTTGGGTCTGGACTACTGGCGTGCCCAGCGGCTGATCATCCTGCCGCAGGCCCTCAAGATCTCGATCCCCGGGATCGTCTCCACCTTCATCGGGCTCTTCAAGGATACGACGCTGGTCAGCTTCGTCGCCCTGCTTGACCCCTTGCGCGGTGTGACCAGCGTCGTCCGCGCCGACCTCAACTGGAAGGGCATCTACTGGGAGCCCTACATTTTCGTCGGCGCCATCTTCTTCGTCATCTGCTTCGGGATGTCCCGGTACTCCATGTACCTGGAAAAGAAGCTCAAGACCGATCACCGGTAAGGACATATCATGGCAGAAGCATCCAAAATGCAGGTCTCGGACGAGATTGCGATCCAGATCACCGGCATGAACAAGTGGTACGGTCAGTTCCATGTCTTGCGCGACATCAACATGACCGTGCAGCGGGGCGAGCGGATCGTGATCTGCGGGCCGTCGGGGTCCGGCAAGTCAACGCTGATCCGCTGCGTGAACCGGCTGGAGGAACACCAGCAGGGCCAGATCGTCGTGGACGGGACCGAGCTGACCAACGACCTTAAGAACATCGACAAGGTCCGGTCCGAGGTTGGGATGGTGTTCCAGCACTTCAACCTCTTCCCGCACCTGACGATCCTGGAAAACCTCACCCTCGCGCCGATCTGGGTCCGCAAGGTCCCGAAGAAAGAGGCCGAGGAAACGGCGATGTACTTCCTGCAGAAGGTGAAAATTCCGGAACAGGCGAACAAATACCCCGGCCAGCTGTCCGGCGGCCAGCAGCAGCGCGTCGCCATCGCCCGCAGCCTGTGCATGCGGCCCCGGATCATGCTGTTTGACGAACCGACCTCAGCCCTTGACCCCGAGATGATCAAGGAAGTCCTCGACACCATGATCCAGCTTGCCGAAGAGGGGATGACGATGATCTGCGTCACCCACGAGATGGGCTTTGCCCAGGCCGTGGCGAACCGGGTCATCTTCATGGACCAGGGCCAGATCGTCGAACAGAACGAACCGAAAGAGTTCTTCAACAACCCGAAAAGCGACCGGACCAAGCTGTTCCTCAGCCAGATCCTGGGGCACTAGCCGCCGACACCGGGCGCAACCCGGAATTTTCAAAATTCCGTACCGGAGCCTTCAAAGGCTCCGGTGCGATTTCTTCAAAGAAATCGCTTACCCGCCCACCCGCACCAGCAACTCCTGAACCTTTGGCCCCAGTCCCTCGACGATCAACCGCACGCCTTCAGGGTTCGGGTGAATGCCATCCGCCTGCATGTAGGCCGCCAGTGAGGCTGGGTTCGCCGGGTCCGCCCCCGCTGCCCGCAGCCCATCAAAGAAATCCCCCGCCAGCACCGCGCCGTATTGGGCGGCAAGGTCCACATACATCCCGTCAAAGGCCGCCTTGTAGTCCGGCCCGAAGTTCCCGGGCGCGGCCAGCGGCACCAGCATCACCGGCAAACCCCGCGCCTGCACCTCTTTCAGGATGCCCTCCAGGTTCGCCCGTGACCCCGCCGGATCAAGCCCGCGCAACAGGTCATTCCCGCCCAGCGTCACGATCACCGCATCCGCCTCCGGCCCCAGCGCCCAAGCCACCCGGGCCAGCCCCCCGGCGGTCGTATCACCCGACACGCCCGCGTTCTGCACCACCACATCTGCGCCCTTGGCCTTCAGCCAGCCCTCCAGCTGCGGCACCAGCCCGTCCTTCTGATCCGCCAGCCCATAGCCCGCCGTCAGACTGTCCCCCAGTGCCACGATCGTGACGGGTTCCGCGAAAACGGAACTTGACAGTGCCAAGACTGCAATCGCAGCATTGCGCATTCTGCGAACCGCGCCATATCCCCAAGAAGACACCACCCGAAGGGCCCTTTGAATGACCGATCCCGTCCTTGCGCTGCCCGTCCTTGCCTTGACGGATGCGCGCCTGACCCTTGCCGGCAATGCCGGCCCGGTCGAGATCCTGAAAGGCATCTCGCTGGACATCGCCAAGGGCGAAACGGTGGGGCTGATCGGTCCGTCGGGGTCTGGCAAATCGTCTCTCCTGATGCTCATGGGCGGGTTGGAGCGTGCCACCGGCGGCAAGGTCCTCGCCCTTGGCCAGGATCTTACCGCGATGGACGAAGACGCGCTCGCCCGCTTCCGCAGGGGGAATATGGGGGTTGTCTTCCAATCCTTCCACCTCATTCCCACAATGACCGCGCTTGAGAACGTCGCCTTGCCGATGGAACTCTCTGGCACCCCCGACGCTTTCCCCCGGGCTGAGGCGGAATTGGCCTCGGTCGGCCTTGGCCACCGCATCGGTCACTACCCCGCCCAACTGTCCGGCGGCGAACAGCAGCGCGTCGCCTTGGCCCGCGCCGCGGCCCCGCGCCCGGCGATCCTTCTGGCCGATGAACCCACCGGCAACCTGGATGGCGTCAACGGTCAGGCAATCATGGATATGCTCTTTGGCCTGCGTGACCGCCATGGCGCGACGCTGGTCCTGGTGACCCACTCACCTGAGCTTGCCACCCGCTGCGACCGTGTCATTCGCCTTGCCGATGGCCTTCTCGCGCCCGAAGCCCTTGCGAAGGCCGCCGAATGAGCCTCCGTTCAACTTTGGCCTTCACGATTGCAAGACGCGAACTTCGCGGCGGCCTGCGCGGCTTTCGCGTCTTCCTTGCCTGCTTGGCCCTTGGGGTGGCCGCCATTGCCGCTGTGGGCACCTTGCGCACCGGCATCCAGCAAGGCCTGACTGACCAAGGCGCCGTCATCTTGGGCGGTGACGCCGAAATGCGCTTTACCTACCGCGCCGCAGATGCCGATGAACGCGCCTACATGGACCGCATCGCCACCCGTGTGTCTGAGGTTTATGATTTCCGTTCCATGGCGCTGATCGAAGGTGATCAGGCCCTGACGCAGGTGAAAGCGGTCGATGACGGCTGGCCCCTGACCGGGGCGGCCACGCTTGACCCCGCAATCGCGGTAGCCGAAGCGCTGGCCGATCAGAACGGCATCCCCGGTGCCTTGATGGACCCGGTCTTGATCGACCGCCTTTCCCTGCAGATCGGCGATACGTTCCGCCTTGGCACGCAAGATTTCCGCCTGACCGCCGCTTTGGTGCGCGAACCGGACTCTGCCTCTACCGGCTTTGCGCTTGGCCCTCGCACCGTGGTGCGGACTGAAGCCCTGGCCAATTCCGGCCTTCTGTCTGCCGGGTCGCTGTATGAAACGCGCTATCGCCTGACCCTGCCGCCCGGGGCTGACCTGCAAGTGCTGGAAGACCAGTCCGAAGGCCAGTTCCGCGACAAGGGCATGCGCTGGACCGACAGCCGCAATGCCGCCCCGGGGATCGAAGGCTTCGTGGACCGGATCGGCAGCTTTCTGGTCCTTGTCGGCCTTGCCGGGCTGGCGGTCGGCGGGGTCGGCATCTCGGCCGCGATCCGCAGCTATCTGGACGGCAAGACCGAAACCATCGCCACCCTGAAAACCCTCGGGGCCGAGGCGGGTTGATCTTCCGCGTCTATCTCTGGCAAACGGCACTTCTGTCCGGGCTTGGCATCCTCATCGGCGTCGCCCTCGGCGCGCTGGTTCCGATGCTGGCAGCCCCGTTGATTGAGGCGTCGCTGCCCTTCCCCGCCACCATCCGCCTGTCCCCCATGGCACTTGTTGAGGCCGGGTTTTACGGTGCCCTCTCCGCCCTGATCTTCACGCTGCTGCCCCTTGCCCGGACCGAACGCATCCGCCCCGCCGCCCTTTACCGGGGTGGGGCTGGAACGCGCGGCTGGCCACGGACGCCTTACCTAGTGGCGCTTGTGGTTCTGTCGGTGACGCTGATCGGCAGTGCCACCTGGCTCTCTGGCATCCCGGAACTGGCATTAGGCGCCGCAGGCGGCATCCTCGGCTCCCTCCTGATCCTGTCGCTGGCCGCCCTTGGCCTGCGCCGCG
>JAAUPC010000111.1 GCA_012036325.1 Paracoccaceae bacterium | reverse complement strand
CAACTTGGCCCATGCCCGCGATCTGATCGCGGCCTGGGTCACCGACTACAACACCGCAAGGCCCCATTCGGCCCTCGGCTACCAGACCCCCGCAGGTTTCGCCCTGCACCTGACCACCGCAATCGCCCGTCCCGCTGCACGCGATAAGAGTTCCGCGCGCCGGGCGATTGCTCAACCCGCGCCAAACGGCGTAATTGACCACTGGGCTCCGGTCGTAGTTGGATGAAAGAACAGTGGCAGGTCACGAGGTAAACCGTCATTGAACGCTCGATCATCGCCCCTAGCGACGGTGCGGCGACCGCCGAATCGGCATAGAGGATGTCAACCGTCTCTGGGGTCGGTGGGGAGGCCCGCGCCGCATCGATGCGCGGCAGGTTGCTAGCACTGACCGGGCGCAGCCAGGCCGAGACTTCAAGGCCAATCGGGGGCTCGGCGCCAGCGGCGCTAGAGAATTGCAGGCTTATCCCGAATGGCTGACCCGGCGCGATGTCGGCTTCCGGCGTAAAGCGCACATCTGCCCGAAGCGCGGCCTGAAGGTCGCCCCTTTCGTCAGTCACTTGCGCTGGCGCGGACCAGGCGACCAACGTCAGCCAGGCGGCAATCAGGGCGCTGCAGCTGGGCATCCGAACTCTCCCGGTGGTGCCACGTTGACCCGGCCCCAGACACCGCCGGACATGATCGCCGTCGGGCCGTCATGCCAGAACCCGGTGGTGCCCTTGATGGCCGCCGGATCAAGCCAGGCGGTCAACGACTTTCCCGGCGCCAGTAGGGCCGCGCGCGGGAAACCGAAACCTGGGAAAAGGTCAGCGTAGTTGTAGCCGTTCATCACAAAGACCCGCTGCCGGGCGCGGCCCCCGGGATGGACAAGGCGGATGACAACATGCTGTCCTTCGCAGGCCATCAGATTGATCCCCTTGTCCCATGTCACATAGTCTTCCGGGAAAACCCACAGGTTGAAGTCGTCACTCGCTTCGATCTGGACGCCAAGCAAGTCCGACAGAAGCGAAGCCAAGGCAGGCCAGCGGTAGTTGACCCCCTTGTCGCCCCGGTCATAGCTGTCATCGCAGACCGGGCAGTCGGGTACGAGTTGGGCAAGATCGCGTTCGGGAGTCCCGTTGACATTGAACGGCGCAAAGACCGGGTGGCCATCGACCTTCCAGCGGATTCGCGAGGCGCTGTCCCAAAGGTTCATGCCATCCCGGTTGAACAGCACGAATTCGCGGATGCTGCGTTCGTTTCCATCGGAATCCGTGTCGGTAAAGTCAGCCCAAAGGCCGTCCGACATTTCAGGCATCGGTCGGGCAAGGACGACAGGCCGCCCCCGCTGATCCGTTGACAGCGCAACGAAGCCATGCGCTTCGGTCAGGGCCCATTGGCGCGGGATGATGTCGACGACACCGATCAAACCATGTGCCTCTTGCCCAATCGGGTCGGACAAGGCGCGGATCGGGGTGGCGCCGAAGGCATAGGCAATCCAATGGGTTCGTTCATCCAGCGCAAGATCACGCTCATCTTCCACCAGGGCACGGAAGGCCGCATACCACGCCTCAAGCGCGGTTTCTCAGGCGGGCACCCCGGCACAAACGGGGCGAAGCGGGGCAAGGTCGGCGGCAGAACCGATGAATCTGAACTCCTCAGGCGCTGCGGCATCAACCTCGGGACCGATGGTTCCGGGAAGGAAATCGACCACGACCACATGACCGGCGATGCGCACAAGCCCACCAGCGGCGATGTCCTCAGCCGAAGGCTCCAGGGCCGCGACGCCGCTGCCGTCTATGGTGATCCCTTGTGCAGCCGGATCCGGGAAGAACGGCGCAAGCGCTGGCTTCAGCGCCGCTTCAGCATAGGCCAAAGCAAGCGGATCATCCGCCGCACCGGTCAGCGCTATCGCATCATTGCGCGGTCGATGGCGTCATCGACAAGCCCCTGCCGCAAGAGGCCAAGACTGTCCCCATCCGTCTTGAGGTCAAGCCGGTAACGCCCCGCATAAAGGCCGATCACATCCGACACGACCGCCAGTCCACCGGTCGCCGGGGGAAGCGCCCGCCGGTTGAAGCCGGTGCCCAAGGGAATCGTGCTTACCAGCTCAGTGCTGGGGATGCCGAACATCAGTGCCAGGCTGGCGGACGGCCGAAGTCCGCCCTTGTCCGCTCCCCCATCGGCAAGCGAGGCAAGGTCCGCACGCAAGACGCCTGAGGCATCACGCTCGGGCACGACAGGCTGGGGGTCGGCGCTCAACCCGGTTATCGGCGGAAGCCAGGCATCGCCAAGAAGGTCACGAAGCGCGCCACGCTGTGACGGCTCCAGCGCATTCACCAGCCTTACTTCAAGGCAGTCCCCGGCATTGGCACGCAGCACGAACGGTTGTGGCCCGCCGGGATAACCCGCCAGAACAGTTGCATGGACTGCGGCTGTCGATACTTCCGGCCAGGTTCCAGACCAGCCCGCTTCAACATCCACACCCAAATCGCCCGGATCCACCAGCGCCAGCACCAGGGCATCGGGGTCATACCGCGTGTCGCCATAGCGAACCGAACTTTCGCCCCAGACCTTGCGCGCTTCAACCGCAGCAATCACAGCCCTGCGGATGGTTGGCAGCCGGTCGGCGGTTGGAAGCGGGCATGTCAGGGCGCCGGTCGAGTTGACCTGAATGGTCGTGATATCGACAGCCGCGCCAGCGTCACCCTCGGTACGGATCACCACCTCGTCCGGTGACACCATGGGCGGACCGGCCAACCGGTTGCCGATTGCCGTCACATTGGTTGCGTCGGTCAGGTCAGACAGGTTGAAAGTGGACGGATCGGCAGAG
This sequence comes from Paracoccaceae bacterium, assembly GCA_012036325.1. Classification (GTDB taxonomy): domain Bacteria; phylum Pseudomonadota; class Alphaproteobacteria; order Rhodobacterales; family Rhodobacteraceae; genus Tabrizicola. The sequence continues at coordinate 7,145 of JAAUPC010000111.1, read as the reverse complement.
GCCGTCCCCTCGAAGATCCGCAGCAGCCCCCAGGCCCCGTTCCAGATGGCATCGGTGGTCCCGAAGATGTAAAGATAGTCCGATGACGTTTCCGTCACACGGTCAACGGGCAGACCGTTCGCGCCAGCAAAGGTGCGGAAGCGAAGGTCGACCCCGGCCGATGCAAGTTTCGCTTCAAGTGACCCGCCGACATCGGACCGAAGCGATCCGCGCATTTCGAAATGTTCGGAAATCCCGATTTCCTGCGCGAAGGTGAAGCCTTCGATGTTGTCGCATTCGGCCAGCGTTTTCTCTCTCTCCGTCCAGTAATCGGCTTCCGGACTTCCTGTCGCGAAGGCTTTCAAGCCTTCGTCGGTCCAGGTCAGATACTCGCCCGGTCTGCCGCGATTGGCGGCGCTGAAACATCCGGTCCGCAGCGGATGGTTTGGACCAAAGGACGTGTCGAGTGGCAGCATCGCCGCCGAGAACGCCTGGTCGACGTTCCGCCGGAAAGGCTGACCGGCAATCTGGAACATGTGCTGAACCTTTTGCGCACCCTGGATCATGCGAAACATCAGCCGTTCGCCCTGATAGGCTTCGAAGACAGGCGTCTCGGGGTCGGCGTATACTTTGGAGCTGAACGCCGAGGCCAGATCGCCCTTTTCGCCAAGAAGCTGATACGTCAGGCTGCACCTGCCGAAAGACCCTTTCTTCAGCGCCTCGACCACAGCGCTATCGGCGATCGCCTCGCCCTGACGGGTCATCCCCATCGGCGCGCAGCTTGCAGAAGGCGTCGTCCGGCTGGCCGCCTTGTCGCCGATGCGAACCGGAATTGCTGCCATGCGGTAGTTGACCAGAAAGGGATCGTGGTGATCGACCGAGATCGCTTCGGGCCGTTCTGGCCCCGCGACCGCACCCGCCATGATGGCAACAGTTGCATCAACCGCTTTGCCGTGCATTCCGGCTGCCTTTTGCCGGTAGCTGATGAGATGCGCCTGAAATGCCGTCAGTTCACCGGGCACGAAGAGGCTGCCAAAATAGTGTTCCGCGTGGATGTCGTAGCGGCTCTTGCCACCCGCAATCCAGGCGGGTGTCCAGCCCTCTGCGCCGTTCTGAAACCAGCTTGAAGCGTCTGCCGTGAAGTCGCGGTCGCTGATGAAATCAGCCCCGCACTTCACGTTCGGCGCATAAGGTGAGCGGTAATACCTCAGATCACACAGCAGTTGCTCCATGCCTTTTGAGGTGATCTCGCCGTCTTCAACCCCGGGTATTCCATCGGACCCAAGGCCGAGGCTCGCCCGAAGATCGGCGACAGACCGGCGGTCGCGAGGATCGTAAAGCAGAGCAAAATCGGCAATCGCCAGCGCGAATTCGCGGGTGTCCGGGTGGTAAGGATCAGTCTCGCCGCCATTCAGGTTCAAGACCCGCATTTGCGCACCCCCCCATTCCGGCGTGCCGAAGGCAACTTGGTCAATCGTCAGCGTCGCATTGTCATCCGGCCCGGCCGGAAGCGCATTGGTGCAGCCTGCTTCGGGATCGGCCACGGTACCGTTCATGGAACATATCCGCAGATTGACCCGTTTAAGGCCTTCCGGGTCGGCATTGGCCGCAACGATCGCCCCCGGCTCGATCAGAAGGGCCGGGTAAAGCCGTGCTGCTGGATCGAAGACGGTCCGAAGTGGTCATGCGTGAAGACGGTCCTCAGGGTTCGGTCGCGAGGGGCGCCATCCTCGTCCACCGACAGAATCGGGTCGGCGAACCAGCGTTGGGCTGTCGTCTGGAACAGATGGCGTTCAACCGACAGCTCTCGACGCCAGATGTCATGCCATTCCTCTCTTACCTTGCCGTTCTCGCAGTATTTTGCGGCGTCGAAAGGGCCGTTCTCGCTCAGCTCAGCCAGATTGCCCGCTTCGTCCAGCACAAGGACTGCTGCGCATTTCTGTGCCATCAGCTCGTCAGTGGCAAAGGTCCCGTCCTCATAATTCCAGCCATTCCCGGAACCGTCGGACGCAGTGACATCAAACTTCACCAGGTGGATGTGCTGGCCGATGGTGTCAGTCGGGGTCCTGACCTGGAAATCATCCAGCTCCATGTCTTTCAGCAATTCGTTGGTGTGACGGAATTCGATGCATTCCCCCGAAAGCGGACGAAAGAAGAACGGCTCTCCAAATCAAGCCTGCGGACCTGTTCGCTAATGAGACGCCCGAGCAGGAGGCCGCGATGCGGCAAGCTGTGGTCACCGCCTGCCACGATGCGTTGCGCAACAGCCAGGACGCGAACCTGCGTTTGGATGCCCTGAAACTCCTCAACGACATGAAGGATCACTGACCATGAAGATGCCTTTCCACCTCGCTCGGTCGAAGACAAACCCCTCGGCGCTTGCTGCTATGGGAGCGAACCGTGCCAAGGAACAGGCGCAGGACCGGCAGCTTGAGTTGCTGGAAATGGCGCGCAACAGCGCCACGCGCATCGTGGAACTGACCGAACTGGTTGGGGAGCTACAGGACCGGATCGCGGTGCTGGAAGCCAGATGACCACAGCTTCCCGCCAGCCCCAGCTCACGCCCGCCCAGAAGGCTGCACAGGTGCGGCGGGTGCTTGCTGCGCTTGAGCAGCGGGAGAAGAACGAGCGGCTAGCGCGCGCCGTGGCCAAGGTGCTGCTTCGGGTGAGGCGGCCGTTCCAATGACGAGCGTCCGGTCCATGCTTGATAGGGTGCGCAAGCTTGAGGCCGCACGCGCTGCACCTCGATCCCCAATCGAGCTGACCTACGGCAGCTTCGACGCCTTCGAGGACCAGACCCTTGCCCTGATTGACGAGGGGAAGCTGGACCGGGGTGATATGGTTGCGGTGCTGACTGCTCTGCGCCGCTGGCACACGGATCGCTTGTGGGGAGGCTGGCGCTACCGAGGCGACGGGTCCCCGGAGTACGGAAGGTGAAGGAGGGTCCTCGGGAAAGGGTCAGTCGGTCCCCCGGGGCTACGGACACGCTCGGCTTCCTTGAACCGGGGCAGTGGCCGTGGGATGGAGGCAAGCGACGGGAACCTGTGCTGGACTGTGACCACAAGCCACCGCGCGAGGTTCGCAAGGTCGGCTGGCGGTGCTGCATGACATGCAGTGATCCTTTCTGGTCTCACGATGTGGTCAGACTTCGTATGTGTGGCGCGTGCAAGCCATGAAACTGAAAATCCGCTGGGGATTCTGACACCCAGCCCCAGCGTTGCGCGGACACAGTGCCTTCCCGCGCCGAGGACAAGGAAACCGTCCCTCGTTAATCGAAAGGTCCCGGCAGCGGGGTGATCTCCTTCGCCTGACGCTGTAGCGCCCTGCACCCCGGTGCGGGGCGTTTTGCTTGCGGCGATTCTGCCACAGTCCTTACGCTCGGTACGGGAGCGTACGAGCTGCTTATCGGTCTGTTCCGACAGCAGGTCACCGCTCGGACGGGGGTGTATAAGCAGTTGTTTTTGTTAGGTAAATTGGCGGACCCGGAGCGATTCGAACGCCCGACCCTCAGATTCGTAGTCTGATGCTCTATCCAGCTGAGCTACGGGTCCGCAATGTCGGGCGATGTAGCCCCGACGCCCGGGCAATGCAAGGGGCAAATCAAGCGTCGGTGCTTGAGGTCTCTTTCGGCAGGTGAATGGTGAATTCTGTCCCGTCGCTGTCGCTTCGCACCAGGTCAAGCCGCCCCCCATGGCCGCGCACCAGTTCGGCAGCGATGGCAAGGCCAAGCCCCGTGCCCCCTTTGCGCGCCCCGCCCTGAAAGGCCGAGAAGAGGTGCTCCCGGGCCTTGGGCGGCAGACCGGGGCCGGTGTCACCGATGCGGATCCACCATTCGGCCTCGTCTTCTCCGGCGGAAATCTCGATCGTACCGGGCTGGCCGGTGGCTTCAATTGCCTGTCGGGCATTGCGGATCAGGTTCGACAGAACCCGGTGCAGCTGCTCGCCATCGGCGCGGATCGTCAGGCCGGGTGGCACGTCGATCAGGAAAGTGATGCCGGTGTCTGGCCCCAGCCCCTCGGCCTCGGCCACCTCGGCGGTCAGTTGGGCAAGGTTCAGGCGGCGCAGTTGCGGCGGTGGTTCTTCAGCCTTGCCGAAGGTCAGCGTCGCCTCACACAAGGATACCGCGCGACTGATAGACCCAACCAGCTTTGGCACCGACCTTGCCACGGCCGGGTCGGCGCTGCCTTCGATACGGTCGGCAAATAGCTGCGCCGTCGTCAGGATGTTGCGCAGATCATGGCTGATCTTGGCAACGGCCCCACCCAGTTGCGCCAAGCGTTCCTTCTGCCGCAAGGCACCGGTCAGCTGCATCTGCATGGACTGAAGCGCCTCTTCCGCGGCGCGCAGTTCGGTGACGTCGGCATTCGGCTCAATCACCCGTCGGGCATCTTCGGGCGCTTCGGCATAGGCCTGCATGTGCTGGACCACCCGGCGGATCGGCAAGACCAGCAGGCGCTGAACCGCAAGAAAGAGCAAAAGCGCCGTCACCACAGAGATCAGCGCCGACAACACCAGAATGCGCAAACCATAGTCGACCATCGCATCCCGCAAGGGCCGGGTCTGCATGGTCACTTCGATCAGCGTTCCCGCATCCTGCACCGGCGCCCCGATGACCCTGATGATCCGGTTCTCGGGATCGGCCAGCAAAGCGAAGGCGTCTTTGATCAGCTCCCAAGGGCCAGCCATCCGCAAGTCGAAACTGTCATGGATCTCACCCGGGACCGGCGAGGAAAGGACAAGCTGGCGCACCTCATCCCGGCGCAGGACGACGTTGTAGACTTCGGCATTGGCCAAAAGCTCGGCTTCAAGCTCAGGCATGATTATGTCTTCAGTGGCAAGTTGGGTCAGCGCCGCGATCTGCGCCTGCTTCAGCCGGGTCAGCAGATAGTCCGCCCGATAGCGCGCGATGGAAGGGACGAAAATCAGGATCTCGGCCAGCATGACGAAGATCACGGTCAGGATCAGGAAGCGCCCAGAGAGGGTGTTCAGGAAGCCTTGCCGTCTCACCTGTCGCGACCTTCCTTGCCAATGCTCAGGGGATGATGCGTTGCACCAGCCGCACGAGCCGTTTCAGCCAAGGATTAGCAAAGAGTTGCGGGGAAAAATAGGCACCTGCAGCACGTTTCGACACCTCGCCCAAGGTTGGATAAGGGGCGATCATCCCGGCAACGGCCGACATCTTCAGCCGGGCCGAAATTGCCAGTGACCAAAGCCCAATCAACTCACCAGCCTGTGGCCCGACGATGGAAGCACCGACCGGGCGGCCTTTCACGATCATGACCTTGGCAAAGCCCTTGGCCTTGCCTTCGGCAACTGCGCGGTCGTTGTGGTGCAAGTCGGCGCGGATCACGGTCAGCCTGTCGCCATGGATCTTGCGCGCCTCGTCTTCGGTCAGGCCGACATGGGCAAGCTCTGGTTCTGTAAATGTCGCGCGGGGCACGGCGCGCGGGTCGGCCTTCGCGGGCAGGCCCAGCACGGCCTGACGGATCACGATGCCCGCGTGCCAGCCTGCCACATGGGTAAACTGCAGGCCCCCCGCCGCATCCCCCACCGCAAAGACCCGGCGGTTGGTGCTGCGAAGGCGCGCGTCCACCGTCACACCTTTTGGCGTATAGGCCACTCCGGCTGCGTCCAGGCCCATGTCTGCCAGCGCAACCTTGCGCCCCACAGCCATCAGAAGATGGGTGCCGGTGACTTGGCTGCCATCGCCCAAGGTCACCTCAACCGAACCCGCCGTGCCGCCAAGCCGCACAACTGGCTGGCCTTCGACCAGCCGGATGCCTTCACCACGCAATGCCTCCACGACCACCAAGGCAAGCTCGGGGTCTTCGCGGCCCAGAACCTTTGCGCCCTCGATCACCGTCACCTCACAGCCCAGCCGTCGATGCGCCTGCGCCATTTCCACGCCGATCGGCCCACCCCCGATGACAATCAGATGTCCTGGCTTTTCACGTAGGGCAAAGACCGTCTCATTCGTCAGGTAAGGCGTGGCCTCAACGCCCGGGATCGGCGGCACGAAGGGGCGTGAGCCTGTGGCAATCACGAACCGTCGCGCCCGCACGCGTGTCCCGCCCGCTTCGACCTCGCCTGGCCCAGTAAACCTCGCGAAGGCACGGATCACGGTGCAGCCCAGCCCTTCAAACCGTTCCTGGCTGTCAACCGGAGCGATCTGGTCGATGACGGCGGCGACATGGTCCTTCACGGCGCCAAAATCCACCTGCGGCGCGACCGGCGTGATCCCCTGAAACCCCCGACGCTGCGCCTCTGCCGCCTTCGCGGCGGCGATCAGCGCCTTGGATGGCACGCAGCCTGCGTTCAGGCAATCACCGCCCATCTCACCAGCCTCGATCAGCACAATGCGCGCGCCCATCTGCACTGCACCGGCTGCAACCGACAACCCGCCCGACCCTGCACCGATCACGCAGATATCCGTTTCGATCAACGCCATGTCAGCGCGTCCTTTTGAAGGCCCGCAGCACCATGGGCAAGGCCGCCAGGGCGGCAAGCCCCAGAATCGGGCCCAGGACGGCGGGGGTGAAGAGAATTCCCAGGTCAGGCGTCTCGCCCCGGGCGAAGACCTCACCCAGGCCTGACCCGACCGAAGTGAAGACCAAGGCCCCCGGGATGATGCCAAGGAAGGTGGAGACGGAAAAACGGAACAGGCTGGTGCCGACAAAGGCCGGGATCAGGTTCGCCAGCACGAAAGGCACCGCTGGCACAATCCGCATGAGGAACAGCACCGACCATTCGTTCTCGCGCAGTCCTGCCTGCAGCCGCGCGGCAACGCCCCCGGCCGCCGCGATCCGCGCCGAGGCGCTGTCATGAAGCCGATGGGCGCGATCCCGCAAGGCTTTGCCGCCGATGCGCAGGGACGATTGCTGATCGGCGCGCGCGATTGCGAGGCGTTGGTTGCCGAAGCGGGCGATACGCCGCTGTTTGTTTATGACGGCACGATGCTCGAAAGACGGGTCGCGCGGCTGCGCGCGGGCCGCGACGCCGTGATTGTGCGCGCGTGGGGCAGCGAAGATCGGCTACGTGAGATTGTGCTGCCACGAATTGTCGTTGATGCGTATCTCGCAAAGTATGATGCCGTGACCAGCGAGCTTCGCGCGACGCACGATGTTAGCAGTATCGTGGGCACTCGTCGCGTGCGACCGCTTCAACGA
>JAAUPC010000110.1 GCA_012036325.1 Paracoccaceae bacterium | reverse complement strand
GATCCTTTTCAAGTGAAGGAGAACAGTGTAATTACCGAGCGTTGACTGATCAATGCGGGTTCGATGGCTCGGGTGAGGATCGCGGTGTGACGCCGCCAGCTTCGCTGGCTTGGGGAAAGCGGCAGCTTTGCTGCCGCAGCCGAGGAATTGCACCGGGTGCCCTCCGCGGTGACCTATACCGTGCAGAAGCTCGAACAGGACCTCGGCGTGCCGTTGTTCGACCGGTCCGGCCATCGCGCCAGGCTTACCCCCGCCGGGGTCGAATTGTTGCGGGAAGGCCGGCACCTGCTGCGCGCCGCGGGAGACTTTCCCGATGCGCCGCCTTCCGTGACCGGCGGCTACCAACCTTCGACGCGAGAGAACACGGATCTCGCCCAGGTAGACGGCGTCGTGCGCGCCGCCGCGGCCAATCTCAATGCCACCTGCCTCCGCCTCGTTCAGAAGAGCGGCGACGGGGCCTCGTCGTAGTCGGGCACGACGAGGGCGATGTGGACAAGCCGGTGCTGCATGTGGGCCGCGAGACTAGCGCAGCAGCGGCAGGGGCGTGGTGGGCCGTTTTCCCCGGTAGTTTTTTCATAACCGTTGGCACAACAACCATTGTCTGGATCGCAATCACCTTCATCACCAAGCCACGTCAACGTCGCGCACAGCCAGCGCGCCCTGTCCTGCAGGCCCAGCCGCTCGCCCAGAAGGCCAAAGCCCAGAATGGCGGCCATCGGCGCGTTCAGCGCAAAGATCGCCCCCGCCCGCCGGGGTCCCAGCCGCCCGACAGCGGCGAAATTCAGCGTGTCGCCCATAAGGATGCCCACCACGCCTGACACTGCCAGCACCAACACCCCCTCCCACCCCGGCAAGGCCAATGTGCCCGATGCCAGCACCACCCCCGCCAGAATCAAGGTGACCAGCATTTGCCGCAAAAGGTTGAAGTGAAACGCCCCCAACGCCCGGATCGCGTCCGAGGCAAGGATGCCCGTCGTCGCCCAGCAGGTCGCAGTGCCAAGTGCCGCAAGTTCGTGGATCGGAAACGCCATCTATCATCCCCTTCCGGGCGCAGGCCTGTCCTGGCGCGCCTTCTGTCCTGCAGACTGGCACAGACAGCAAGGGGGCATGGTTCGGTCCGGCCCGAACCTATCCCCATGGCCAAGCCGGGCGGAAGACGGCTAGTCTTCGCCCCATGTCCGATGGCCCGAACATCTCTCGCCTCGCCGCCCCGCTGGCCGATCCGGCCGCGCGCGGATGGTGATGCTCTTGATGGACGGTCGCGCCCGCACTGTCTCGGAACTTGGCGCGGTAACGGGCCTGACCAAAGCCAGCGCGTCAGAACATGCGACACGGCTGGTTGACGCGGGCCTTCTGGCCGCAACCCGTCAAGGCCGGCACAAATACTTGCGCCTGGCCAGCCCGGCCGTCGCCCGGCTGGTTGAGGCGATGATGACCCTGGCCCCGCCCGTATCCACCGGGACCTTCGGCCCCCGCGACCCCGCCCTGCGTGAGGCGCGGCTGTGTTACAACCATCTGGCTGGTGCGATGGGCGTTCAGCTCTATCGCAGCCTGTCGGCGCGCGGTTTCCTCGCGTATGGGCCATCCGGTCTTGGCCTCTCGCCGTCAGGCCGCGCCTTCTGTCTTGGGCTCGGCCTCACCCAAGATGACCTTGCCCCCGCCCGCACACCGCTTTGCCGCGACTGCCTTGACTGGTCCGAACGGGATTACCACCTGAGCGGCCGCTTGGGCCGCCTTCTCATGGCCCGGATGGAGGCGCTGGACTGGCTCCGCCGCCGCGACGGACACCGTGCCCTGACCGTCACCCCGGCCGGCCGCCAGGCCTTTGCCCAGGCATTTCCACCAGTAGCGCCGTCCCTCTGACCGCTTGACGTCCCGCGCAATTCCCCGTATCTGCCCGCAATCGCTTTCCAGGGCTGGGGGATTCCTCGCCCTCTCCCGTTTTTTGACGAATCGAAGGAACACCGCAATGTCGCGCGTCTGCGAACTTTCTGGCAAGGGCCCGATGTCGGGCAATACGGTCAGCCATGCCAACAACAAATCCCGCCGCCGGTTCCTTCCGAACCTGAACGAAGTCACGCTGATCTCTGACGTGCTGGGCCAGTCGTTCAAGCTGCGCATCTCGGCCGCGGCTCTGCGCACGGTTGATCACCGCGGCGGCCTCGACGCCTTCCTCGCCAAGGCGAAGGACGAAGAGCTTTCGGCGACCGCGCTGAAAATCAAGAAGGAAATCGCCAAGGTCCAGGCCGCCGCCTGATCTTTCGCGCGTCAAACAGAAAAGGCCCCGCCTTCAGACTGAAGGCGGGGCCTTTCTCGTTTCTTCACTCGTCCAGCCAGTGACCCCGGAATTTTCCAAAATTCCGGACCGGAGCCTTCAAAGGCTCCGGCGCGATTTCTTCGAAGAAATCGCATTGCCGACGTGGAAGATCAGGCCTTAGCCCGCGCAATAGGCCTCAGCCGTGCTGCCAAAGGCCTTGTAGCGCTCCCAGAACGCATCATCGCTGGCCGACTGCGACACCCAGGTCGCGTGGGCGTTTTCCGGGTCCTTGAAGAACTTGGCTGCGCGGCGCTGGTCTGACCCCGACAGGGTCGCGTCTGCCGCTTGCTGGATGCAGCCGCACAGCGACCGGTTGCCCCCGCGATCCGAGGCCATACAGGCCCGTTCAATCGGCCCCGCCAGCGCCATCCCGGCCGGAAGAGTAACGGCCAGCACGGCCGCAAGCATGAAGGATTTCATCATCATCTGCCTCATTGCCGGGCCGACAGGGCCTTTGGACCCTTCCCGCCACCGGTCATTTTTCTGCCAAGGATAATGCCAAGTCCAGACAGTTTTTCAAGCTGGCACAGGGGCTTGGCCCGATCCGACCAAAGATCGCGCATCTTGCTGACAGACCCCTGCCAGCCACCAGATACGGTATCCCGCCCCGTCACAGCGCCAAACCGGCGCTTCCTGGTCGCAAATTCGTGACTGCCCCCATGCGCGAGCGGAACCCCGGCCCAAAACCCCGCGCCAAGCCCCTTTCCGGCACCCCGGCAAAAGGCTATATCCCCGGCCATGACCGATCTTGATCTCATCCGCAACTTCTCCATCGTGGCCCATATCGACCACGGTAAATCCACCCTCGCCGACCGGCTCATCCAGATGACCGGCACGGTGGCTGCGCGCGACATGAAGGCGCAGATGCTGGACTCGATGGATATCGAGCGGGAGCGTGGCATCACGATCAAGGCCAACACCGTGCGGATCGAATACCCCGCCAAGGACGGCCAGACCTATATCCTGAACCTGATCGACACCCCCGGCCATGTCGACTTCGCCTATGAAGTCAGCCGGAGCATGCGCGCCGTCGAAGGCTCGCTTTTGGTGGTGGACGCCTCCCAAGGGGTTGAGGCGCAGACCCTCGCCAACGTCTATCAGGCCCTGGACGCCGGGCATGAGATTGTCCCCGTCCTGAACAAGATCGACCTCCCCGCCGCCGAACCCGAGCGCGTCCAACAGCAGATCGAAGACGTCATCGGCCTTGATGCCTCGGACGCCATCATGATCAGCGCCAAATCCGGCCTCGGCATCCCCGACGTTCTGGAAGCAATCGTCACCCGCCTGCCTCCCCCGATGGGCGACCGCGAGGCCCCCCTCAAGGCCATGCTCGTCGACAGCTGGTATGACGCCTACCTTGGCGTCGTCGTCATGATCCGGGTCATGGACGGTGTCGTCAAGAAAGGCGACCGCGTCCGCATGATGCAGACCAACGCCGTCTACGGCATCGACAAACTCGCCGTCCTGAAACCCCAGATGGTCGACATCGCCGAACTTGGCCCCGGCGAAATCGGCATCTTCACCGCCTCGATCAAGCAGGTCCGCGACACCCGCGTCGGCGACACGATCACCCACGAACGCAAGGGCTGCGACGCGCCGCTTCCCGGCTTCAAACCCGCCCAGCCCGTGGTCTTCTGCGGCCTCTTCCCCGTCGACGCCGCCGATTTCGAAAACCTCCGCGACGCGATCGAAAAGCTCTCCCTCAACGACGCCAGCTTTAGCAGCGAAATGGAGACCTCCGCCGCCCTCGGCTTCGGCTTCCGCTGCGGCTTCCTCGGCCTTCTCCACCTCGAAGTCATCCGCGACCGGTTGGAGCGTGAGTATAACCTCGACCTCATCACCACCGCGCCCTCGGTCGTCTTCCACCTCCACATGAAAGACGGTGAGGTGCGCGACCTGCACAACCCCGCCGACATGCCCGACCTCACTTACGTCGACCATATTGATGAGCCGCGGATCAAGGCCACCATCATGGTCCCCGACGACTACCTCGGCGATATCCTGAAGCTTTGCCAGGATCGCCGCGGCATCCAGCTTGACCTGTCCTATGCCGGCAACCGCGCCATGGTGGTCTATGACCTGCCCCTGGCCGAAGTGGTCTTCGACTTCTACGACCGCCTGAAATCAGTGACGCAAGGCTATGCGAGCTTTGACTACGTCATCTCGGAATACCGCGAAGACAACCTGGTGAAGATGTCGATCCTGGTAAACGACGAACCCGTCGACGCCCTCAGCATGATGGTCCACCGCGACCGGGCTGAGGCGCGGGGCAGGGGCATGGTCGAGAAACTGAAAGACCTGATCCCCCGCCACATGTTCAAGATCCCAATCCAGGCCGCCATCGGCGGCCGCGTGATCGCGCGTGAGACGCTGAGTGCGATGCGCAAGGACGTGACCGCGAAGTGCTACGGCGGCGACGCCACCCGGAAGAAGAAGCTGCTGGAGAAGCAGAAAGCCGGCAAAAAGAAGATGCGCCAGTTCGGGAAAGTGGAGATCCCGCAGGAGGCGTTCATCTCGGCGCTGAAGATGGATGGGTGAGTGGGGTCCACTTTGTTAGACAGCTTGCTCTACTTCCTGTCGGAAAATTGGGGCAATGCTGCTTCCGTCTTGGGAGCTGTATTGACAGTGTTTTATGCTAGAAGTGCAAAGAAAGCTGCTGACGCCGCCCAAATTGCAGCGACAAATGCAAAAGCGCGGATGGTTGCAATTGACTGGGTTGTGCATTTCAGCGAAATTGTTTCGCAAATAGATGATTTGCTAATTAGAATATCGCATGAAACGGATCGGAAAAGAGCTTCCGTAGATCTTGCTAAGCTTCGAAGTAAGGTAGCGGTTTGCCTAAACTGGGACTCACCTATAGCAGACGAAAACATTAGAAAGAAGATCTTGCGTTCGTCCACACAGATTTCGTCGATTGCTGTCCAGCTCGACAACAATCAAGCTAATCCAGCGAATTCCGTACAGATCCCAAAAATTAATAAGACGCTTTCTGATCAACGCGAACTGTATGCTATCGCACTGGATCTCGCAAAAAATAATGCAACGGAGAGTGGCCATGTCAAATGAGGCTTCAAAAGAGACGACTTCAAAATGGCGGAGCCTGACTGAACGTTTGATTTACGGAACAAGCGCTGGAAAGCTTGACTGGGATGATGGTCCCTTTGAGGACAGTGTAATAACAAGCATCAAAGACGTTGTCATTACGCTTCGCCGAGTGGACGGTGACTATTGGATAACGCTTAGTGATCAATTCGGCAATGTTGTCGATATGTTTTCGGACATGCAGATCCACCCGCTAAGCGATGACACTAGTGCATTTCATGCGATGGATGGTCTATTCAAAAATGTCAAGCGGAAGATAAATGGAGCTGATGCACTACTGGATCTACTACTAAATGAACTCCCAAAAGAACCTGACGAGTTCCCATTCTAATCAACCGTATCGTGGTTTCCACCCCACCCCCTACCAATACACCCCACTCCTCGGAGCCACCCGGACCACGATCACCACGAGCCGCCCGTCCTCGATCCGGTAGACGATCCGCCAGTCCCCTACCCGCACCCGCCAGTGGTCCCTTTGGCCGACCAGCTTCAGGCATCCGGGCGGCCTCGGGTCTTCGGCCAAGGCTGCGATCTCCCGCTCCAGTGCGACGAGCAACCGCCGATCCTTGATCGCGCGCAACTGCTTGCGGGCTTTCGGCTCATAGTCCAGCCGATACCGCGTCACGACTTGGCGTCGTCCAGATCGGCTCGGTCAGCCGCCAGAAGCTCGGCCCAGACTTCCTCATGCGGAACAGTATCGTTCGGGTCATACTCCGGGTCGGCATAGATCGCCGCCACCTCCCGGGCCAGTTCCGCATCCTCCAGCCGCTCATAATACTCCATGGCTTCCGGAGAGATCAGCACCGCAACCGGTTTCCCGTGCTTCTTGATGGTGACATCCTCGCCCCCGTGCTGGACCTTGCCCAGCAAATCTGCCAACCGCTCCCGCGCTTCCGACACCGAGACTTCGATCATCACCGCCTCCATTTTGTACAAAACGTAACATACGTCACATTTGTACAAAAATCAACCTCACCGCACCCAGGGCCGCAGCTCCTCCGCCTCTGCCGCGCCCTCCGCCCCATACCTCCGCTGCAGCACCTCCTGCATCCTCACCCGGCTCGCCTCGACCGGCGTCCCCTCCTCCCCCTCGAACCCCGGCTTCGGGCCGTCGTAGACCTCACCTCGCTTCCGGTAGTGGTCAATCGTCTCCGCCCCCCGGATTACCCCCGCCAGCCGGGCGTGCATGTAGCTTTTCAGGACGTCGTTGATCCGCGGCCCATAGTCCGGCCCCATGGAGCGGAAGAATTTCACCACATCCGCCTCCAGCCGCAGGGTGACCTTCTCCTTCACCGTCCGGGGCGTCGCTTGCGCGATCTCGTGCCAGGCTTCCGGGATGCGGCCGGTCATCTCGATGCTGTTGTGCAGGTCCCACTCCAGACGCCGCATCACGTCCATCATGTAACTCATCTGCGCTCGCCGCCGGGGCGTCTGCTTCTTCAGGTTGGGCATCGGGGCACTCCTTTGCGGCGATCCTGACGGCAAAAGGTTAATGCCCGCGCAAGCCAGCGGCCTGCCAGACGCGGGCCAGACGGCTGCCATACGCATGCCAGACCATTAACCATCCCTTAACCAAACCCTGCGACCTTGCCGGGATGAAACGCCTTATCCCCTTGATATTCCTCGCCGCCTGCGGTGCCTCTCCCGCGCCAGAGTTCTTTGGGGCCACCCGAACCGACATCACCGTTAACGGCCGCGACTATACCGTCTTCCAGAAGGAGGAACGGGTTGAGGTGATCCGCCTCGGCTATGCCAGACGCGGCGAGCATCAGGAAATCCGCGCCACGATGATTGAGCTGATCCCAAGGGTAACCGGTTGCAAACTCAGGGAAAACACCCTGCAAGGCGACAGTGGAGAGATGCGGGGAACCCTCTCCTGTCCTTGACTTTGGGGGCGCAAAGGGGAAAGAAACCCCATGATCCTGCGCACCCTTCCCCATGCCCGCATTCCAGAGCTGCCGAACCCCTATTTCGGCAAGGTCCGCGACTGCTATGATATTGATAATGATAGACGAATCCTGGTGACGACCGACAGGATCTCGGCCTTCGACCAGATCCTTGCGGTGATCCCCTGGAAGGGGCAAGTCCTCACGCAACTGGCCCGCTACTGGTTTGAAAAAACAAGCGATATCGCCCCAAACCACGTGATCTCCTATCCCGATCCGAACGTTGTCCTGGGCAAGCGCCTGACCATTCTGCCGGTCGAGATCGTGGTCCGGGGCTATCTGGCTGGCAGCACCTCCACCTCAATTTTGACGCAGTATTCCAATGGCTTGCGCAGGATGTACGGGCACCACTTGCCCGATGGTCTTCGGCCCAACCAGGCCCTGCCGCAGGCGATCATCACGCCCACCTCAAAGGCGTTTGACGGGGGCCATGATGAACCCCTGTCGGCGGATGAGATCGTCTCGACCGGGCTGTTGACCAAATCTCAATGGGATACGGTCAGTGATATGGCGCTGGCCCTTTTCGCCCGGGGGCAAAAGATGGCGGCGGATCGTGGGTTGATCCTGGTGGACACGAAATATGAATTCGGCACCGATGCCTCTGGTGCGATCTTTCTGGCGGATGAGATTCACACCCCGGATTCCAGCCGCTACTGGCTGGCCTCAGGCTATCCGGCGGCGCTGGAAACCGGCTCCCGCCCGCCCAGCTTTGACAAGGATGTCATCCGTTCCTGGGTCGTGGCGCGCTGCGACCCCTACAAGGACCCGATCCCCGAAATCCCGGCTGACATGATTGAGAAGACCGCGAAGGTCTATATCGATGCTTATGAGGCGATCACCGGCCAGACCTTTGTGCCCGACACCGCCGGGGCCACGCCGCTGGACCGGGTGCGCAGCAATCTGAAGCCGTACTTTCCGGGCTGATTGACCGGCTGTTTGCGCTAACACGAAGCCCTGCGCTAAGATGGGCCAGACATGGGTGGAGGTGGGTGATGATTCTCAGCTGTGGCGAAGCGCTGATCGACATGTTGCCGCGCACCTCAACCGGGGGGGAGGCCTGCTTTGCCCCCTACGCAGGCGGCGCGGTTTTCAACACCGCCATCGCCTTGGGTCGACTGGGCGCGCCATCGGCGTTTTTCTCGGGTGTTTCCAATGACATGCTGGGTGAGATCCTTGCCGACAGTCTGACCGCCTCGCAGGTAGACACCCGCTATCTGGCGCGGTCGGATCGGCCAACCACCGTGGCCTTCGTCAAGCTTGTCAATGGCCAGGCGACCTATGCCTTCTATGATGAGGCGACGGCGGGCCGGATGCTCGCCCCCGCTGACCTGCCCAGCTTGCCGCCCCAGATCAGCACCCTGTTCTTCGGCGGGATCAGCCTGGTGAACGACCCCGCCGCCAGCACCTATGAGGCGCTGCAGGCGCGGGAGGCACCGACCCGCGTGACCATGATCGACCCCAACATCCGCCCCGGTTTCATCGCCGGGAAAGAAGAGGCTTATCGCGCCCGGATCAGCCGGATGATCGGTCGCGCAGACATCGTCAAACTGTCGGATGAAGACCTGCATTGGCTGGAAGGCCCCGGTGATCTGACCGCTCTGGCCCAGCGGATTGTCGCACAGGGGCCGAAAGTGGTTTTCATCACCGAAGGCGCCAAGGGCGCGCGGGCGGTGACAGCAACTGGCGAAAGAACCGTGGCTTCGCAAAAGGTTACGGTCGTGGATACCGTCGGTGCGGGCGACACGTTCAACGCGGGCGTGCTGGCGGCGCTGCATCGGTCCGGGGCGCTGACCAAGGCAGGGGTTGCGGCGCTTTCCACCGATGCGCTGGATGCAGCCCTCAGCCTGGGCTCGCGGGCGGCGGCGGTCACGGTCAGCCGGGCCGGGGCCAACCCGCCCTGGGGACATGAACTTTGAGGGCAGTCCTGCAACGCGTCCAAAGTGCCGCGGTCGTGGTGGACGGCGTGCAGATCGGGGCGGTGGACAAGGGTTACCTGATCCTGATCTGCGCCATGGCGGGGGATACCGAAGCCGTGGCGGAAAGGCTGGCGGCCAAGGTGGCCAAGCTGCGGATTTTCAAGGACGATCAGGGCAAGATGAACCTGTCGGTGCGTGACATCGGCGGGTCCGCGCTGGTGGTCAGCCAGTTCACCCTTGCGGCGGACCTGCGCGGCAACCGGCCCGGCTTTTCCACCGCCGCGCCGCCTGATCTGGGCGAAAAGCTGTATCTGCACTTCGCCGCCAGCCTGCGGGCCGAAGGCGTCCCGGTGGCCACCGGGCGTTTTTGGGGCGGATAGTGGCGGATCAGTTCGCCAAACACCGTCGGGTGCGGCACGTTCATGATGATCAGGCCATCCAGTTGGGCGGCGCGCCGCATCGCCACCACCCTCCTGAACCTGGGCGTGAACCGCTACAAACGCGGCGACCTGCCCAAAATCCCGCTTACTCTGGAAGACTCCCTGGCCCTATTACAGGCCGATGAGCCGCTGTTGGAACTGCTCACCCACGAAGGCGTGCAGACCTTTATTGTGGATAAACAGTACGAAATTGCCAAAGCCAAAGCCAGCGTCGCCGACTATGGCACCCCGGAATGGTACAGCCGGGTTGACTCGTGGGAACGGGCTGA
>JAAUPC010000109.1 GCA_012036325.1 Paracoccaceae bacterium | reverse complement strand
CGGCCATCGTCAAGCACGATGGCTTCGGCCCGGCGGCGTTCCAGGAACAGCTCACCATCATCCGCGCCATCGGTGGCCGCGCGCAGGGTGGCCAGGGCGGCGGCCTCATCCAGATGGGTGTCAAACGGGCGGAAGGGTGCGTCGGTCATGGGGCTGCCTTTTGCCGGGAGGCCTTACAGATGGGCCGGGCGGGGGCCAAGGTCAAGGCGCGGTCAAGGCGTGGAGAGGCCCAGTCTGTCGATGAACTCCGCGCCTTTGGCCCAGGTGGCGGGGTCAAAAAGCGCCTCATGTCCGACGGGGCCGAGGGACAGGAAGGTCTTCGGGTCATTGGCCAGCGCGAAGAGGGCGCGGCCAAAGCCCGCGGGTATGACGGTATCCATCTCGCCATGGAGGATCAGAAGCGGGGCGCGGACACCGGTGATATGGGCGGCAGAGCGGAACTGGTCTTTCATCAACAGCCGCACCGGAACCCATGGATAGGCCCGGCCCGCAATGTCCACGGCGGACGTGAAAGGCGCTTCCAGCACCACGGCACCAACAGGCACGCGGGCGGCAGTCTGGACGGCAACCCCGGTGCCCAGGGATTCACCGACCAGCACGATGAGCCCCGGCGGAATGCCACGGTCGCGCAGGGTGTCATAGGCGGTGCGCGCGTCGATCAGGAGACCCGCCTCGGTCGGCTGGCCGGTGCTGCCGCCATAGCCGCGCCAGGACAGGAAGGCCGCCCCGAACCCGCGCGACTGGTAGAAGGCCAGCCGGTCGGCCCGATCCGCGATGGCCCCGGCATTGCCGTGCAGAAAAAGGATGGTCGGCTGATCGGGGCGGGCGGGACTAAGCCAGAGGACCAGAGTCTCACCGTCCGGGGTGGGCAGCAAGACACGCTCTACCCCCTGCAAGCCGACGGCTTCAGGTGTGGGGTCATGGCGGGCGGGGAAATACTGCAGGTCGCGTTGAAAGACATAAAGGCCAGAGAGCGCGGCGGCGTAAAGGAGGCCGAAGGTCACCAGCGTCAGTTTGACAAAGGCCATGAAGCGCCTCTTTTCAGTCCGCATTCTCGCGAAGGCAGGGCAGGCCGGGGCGCTGCTATGTCGCAACGGTTTCGCTTGTTCCGCTGGGCGCATTATGGTTTTAAGGCGTCAGGATACAACGGGATTCTGTCCTTCGTGGCAGGCCTGAAAAAGGCGGCGACAGGCCGTCTCACGAACGGGAAAAAGACATGCGCGCTTCGACTGCGATGACCGGTATTGCAGCGGTTTCGACTGCAACATTTGTGGCAGGCACCGCCCTGGCTCAGCAAGCCCTTGAAATCATTGGCCAGCCGGTTGATGGCAAGATGGGGTTCCAGCCCGCCGGCACGCCGGGCGCGCGGGACCTGCAATGGCTGGATGCGATGATCCTCTATATCATCACCGCCATCGTGATCTTCGTCACGGCGCTGCTGATCTACGTGATGATCCGCTACAACTCCAAGTCCAACCCGACCCCGGCGCGGTTCACCCACAACTCGCCGCTGGAAGTGGCGTGGACGGTGATCCCGATCGTGATCCTGGTCTTCATCGGCGCCTTCTCTTTGCCGGTGCTGTTCAAGGATCAGGAAATTCCGGTGGGCGACGTTACCATCAAGGCCACCGGTTATCAGTGGTACTGGGGCTATGAATACGTCGATGAGGTCAATGCCGATGGCGAGGTGCTGGCCTTTGAAAGCTATATGATCGGTTCGCCCTCGCTGGGTGGCAGCAACATGCTGACGCCGGAAGTGGAAGAGCAGTTGAAGGCCGCAGGCTACAGCCGCGAGCAGTTCCTGCTGGCGACCGATACTGCCGTTGTGGTGCCGGTTGGCAAGAAGATCGTCATTCAAGTGACCGCAGCCGACGTCATCCATTCCTGGAAGATCCCGGCCTTCGGCGTGATGCAAGACGCAGTGCCGGGCCGGATCGCGGCGCTGTGGTTCCAGCCGGAGACGGAAGGCATCTACTTCGGCCAGTGTTCAGAGCTGTGCGGGCAGATGCATGCCTACATGCCGATCACCGTGAAGGTCGTGTCGGAAGCCGCCTATGCCGAGTGGCTGGCCAAGGCCAAAACTGGTGATGTCGAGCTGTCGCATCTTGGCGCGGCCACTCCGGTGAACGTGGCGCTGGCCGACTGATCTTTCGGCGCAGAGTGGCAAAGGTGGCAGGGCCCGCGACAGCAGGCCCCGCCCGACGAAGCCCAAGGCAAGCAGGACCGGGATGAGCGATATCGGAGCATATCAGACCACGACCGCCCCGCATGAGGCTGGTTTTGGCGATTATGTGCAGCTTCTGAAGCCGCGCGTGATGTCGCTGGTGGTCTTCACCGCGCTGGTCGGCCTGCTGGTCGCCCCCGTCAGCCTGCACCCGGTTGAGGCCTTTGCCGCGATCCTGTTCATAGCACTTGGGGCAGGGGCGTCGGGTGCGCTGAACATGTGGTGGGACGCAGATATCGATGCCGTGATGGCGCGCACTGCCCGCCGCCCGGTGCCTTCGGGCCGGGTGCAGGCGGGTGAGGCGCTGGGGATCGGCATGGCGCTATCGGGCATCAGCATCGTGATGCTGGGGCTGGCGACCAATCTGGTGGCGGCCGGGCTTTTGGCCTTCACCATCTTCTTCTATGCCGTGGTCTATTCGATGTGGCTAAAGCGCCTGACGCCGCAGAACATCGTCATCGGCGGCGCTGCCGGGGCCTTTCCACCGATGATCGGATGGGTCGCGGCGACGGGCAGTGTCTCGATCGAGGCCGCGCTGATGTTCGCGCTGATCTTCATGTGGACGCCGCCGCATTTCTGGGCGCTGGCGCTGTTCATGAAGGGCGATTACCACACCGCTGGCGTCCCGATGCTGACGGTCACGCATGGCCGCAAGTCTACCCGTCTGCATGTGCTGGTCTATACGATCCTATTGGTGCCGGTCGCTGTGGGGGCGGCGCTGACCTCACTTGGCGGGCCGTTCACGCTGGCGGTCACGGTGACGCTGAACGCCTGGTTCCTGGTCGGCGCCTACCGTATCTGGAACCGGGACGAGGCGGTGGCCGAGGCCGACAAGTACGCCGTGGAAAAGGCGTTCTTCCGCTTTTCCCTCTTGTATCTTTTCCTGCATTTCGCTGCCTATCTGGTTGAGGCGGCGCTGCGGTCCTTTGGCATGGGGGGCTGGTGATGGCTTTCCCCCCGACCCATGATCTGCACAAGCGCCGGTTTTCCCGCAACCTGGGGCTTGGCCTGACGCTGGCGGCTTTCGTGGCGCTGGTCTTTGCGCTGACGGTGGTCAAGGTCAAGCGCGGCGATCCGTTGCAGGGATATGACCATGTGATCCAGCCCGAAGCTGTCCCGCAGGAGGATGCCGGATGATCTTCCCCCGTCTGCAAGGCAAGAACCGCACGCTGGCCCAACTGGTGGCCATGGTCGTGACACTGACCTTTACCACCATCGTCATCATCCCGCCGTTCTATGACTGGTTCTGCCGGGTGACCGGGTTTGGTGGCACCACCGCAGTCGCTGAAACCGGGGCGGATACCATTCTGGACCGGACGGTGAAGGTGCGCTTTGACGCCTCGCTCGAACAGGGCATGCCGTGGACGTTCAAGCCGGTGGTCCATTCGATGGACATCCGCATCGGCGAAACCGGGCTGGCGTTCTATGAGGCGCATAACCCGACCAATCGCCCGGTCGCTGGCACAGCCAGCTTCAACGTCTATCCTTACGCCGCTGGCGGCTACTTCACCAAGATTGAGTGTTTCTGCTTTACCGAACAGGTCCTGCAACCAGGTGAGACCGTGCAGATGCCGGTCAGCTTTTTCGTCGATCCAGCGATGGTGACCGACGTTGAGGGCCGGTTTGTGAAAGAGATCATCCTCAGCTACACTTTCCACGAGACGCCACTGCCGGAAGAGCAGGCGGCGCTTCCAACTCCCGTCGCGCCCAACGCAGGCGCGGTGAACTGACCGAATAAACACACGAGGGAACCGTCGGCCATGGCCAACGCAAAGAACCACGACTATCACGTTTTGCCACCGTCGATCTGGCCCTTGGCTGGGGCGCTTGCGGCGCTGATCATGCTTTTCGGGGCCGTCCTTGGGATGCACGCCTCGGACCCGACGCCGGACACGGCTTACGGGTTCGTCGACCACCTGCGCGCCTACTGGCTGGCGCTCGTCGGCCTCGTGGCGGTGCTTTACGTCATGTACGCATGGTGGGCCGAAGTGGTGCAGGAAAGCCATGTCGGCGATCACACGCCGGTCGTGCGGTTGGGGCTGAAGTACGGCTTCATCCTTTTCATCATGTCCGAGGTCATGTTCTTCGCGGCTTGGTTCTGGACCTTCTTCAAGCACCGCCTCTACCCGATGGGGCCGAACAGCCCGACGGTTGATGGTGTCTGGCCCCCGGCGGGGATTGAGACGTTTGACCCCTGGCACTTGCCCCTGATCAACACGCTGATCCTGCTGCTGTCGGGCTGTGCGGCCACCTGGGCGCACCATGCATTGGTGCATGAAAACAACCGCAAGGATCTGGTGAACGGGTTGATCCTGGCCATCGGTCTGGGCGTGGTGTTCACCGGCATGCAGGCCTATGAATACAGCCATGCGGCCTTCGGGTTCTCGGGCAACATCTATGGCGCGACTTTCTTCATGGCGACGGGGTTCCACGGGTTCCACGTCATCATCGGGACGATCTTCCTGACCGTCTGTCTGATCCGCGCGCTGAAGGGCCATTTCACGCCCGAAAAGCACGTGGGCTTTGAGGCGGCCGCCTGGTACTGGCACTTCGTTGACGTGGTCTGGCTGTTCCTTTTCGCCGCCATCTATGTCTGGGGCCAGGGCTAAGCTTGATCCGGTCTGAACGACATGCAGCGCGGGCCTTCGGGCCTGCGCTGTGCATTTCGAGGGAATGATGCTGCGCAACACGATCTTTGCCTTGGTGCTGGGGCTGTCGGGAGTGGGGGTCCTGATCGGGCTTGGCCTTTGGCAGATGCAGCGGCTTGCGTGGAAAGAGGGCATCATCGCCGGGGCCGAGGCAATGATCGCAGCGGATCTTGTGGCGCTCGGGTCCAGCCTTGACCCGGTGGCCGACCGCTACCGCGCCGTTGTCGTGAACGGCGCCTTTACGGGCGAGGAGGCGCATGTCCTCACCTCCTCCCGTGAGGCGGGTCCGGGGTTCCTGGTGATTTCCGCTTACCTGACCGACGACGGCCGCCGCATCCTGATCGACCGGGGTTTCGTGCCCGAGACCGAAAAGACCACCCCCCGCCCGGGGCGAGAGGTGACAGTGACCGGCAACCTTGCCTGGCCCGATGACATCACCGGATCGACCCCACCCTATGATGCCAGCCGCGCCATCTGGTATGGCCGTGACCTGCCCGGGATCGCCGCACTTCTGGGCACCGAGCCTGTGCTGGTGATCGCCCGCAACGACACCGGTGACGGGATTGTTCCGCAGCCCGTCACCGTAGCCGGATTTCGCAACAACCATTGGCAATATGCCGTGACGTGGTTTTCGCTGGCGGCGGTCTGGCTGGGGATGACAGTCTTTCTTCTCTGGCGTATCAGGTTCCGGACAGTTTGACGGCAGGACCGCTGAAAGCAGAATGATGCACTACGTTTCCACGCGCGGCAGCGCCCCCGTCCTTGGCTTTGGCGAAGCGATGATGACCGGCCTTGCCCGGGACGGCGGGCTTTACGTCCCCGATACGGTGCCGGTGATGACCCAGGCCGACATCGCGGCGCTAGCGGACCAGCCTTATGAGGAAGTCGCCTTCCGCGTGATGCGGTCCTATCTGGGTGGCTTCTTCGGCGATGACGAATTCCGGGGCCTGATCGACGCGGCCTACACGGGTTTTCACCACGCCGCCCGCGCGCCGATGGTGCAACTGGCATCGAACCATTTCCTGTTGGAGCTGTTCCACGGGCCGACCCTGGCCTTCAAGGACTTCGCCATGCAGCTGATCGGCCAGATGATGCAGGCCGCCTTGGCCAAGTCGGGCGAGCGGATCACGATTGTTGGTGCGACCAGCGGTGACACCGGCAGTGCGGCGATGGAGGCATTCCGCGGCCTTGCGAACGTCGATGTGGTGATCCTGTTCCCGCATGGCCGGGTGTCGGACGTCCAGCGCCGCCAGATGACGACTCCGGTTGAGGCGAACTGCCACGCTGTCGCCATTGAGGGCGATTTTGACGACGCGCAGGCCCGGGTAAAAGACATGTTCAACGACTTCGCCTTCCGCGATGGGGTGCGGCTGGCAGGGGTGAACAGCATCAACTGGGCGCGGGTTCTGGCGCAGGTGGTCTATTACTTCTACGCCGCAACCGCCCTTGGCGCGCCGCAGCGCGCAGTCAGCTTCACCGTGCCGACGGGGAACTTCGGTGACATATTCGCCGGCTACATCGCGCGCCGTATGGGCCTGCCGATTGAAAAGCTGGTGATCGCCACGAACCAGAATGACATCCTCGACCGTGCGCTGCGGGCCGGGGAGTATCGGACGAACGGGGTCCGCCCCTCGATCAGCCCGTCGATGGATATTCAGGTATCCTCGAATTTCGAACGCGCGCTCTTTGATGCCTATGGCCGCGATGGCAGCGCCGTTGCCCAGCTGATGGCGGAGATGAAGTCTGGCGGCTTTCACATCAGCCAGGGTGCCCTGCAGACGTTGCGCGCCACCTTCGCCTCGGGCCGCTGCTCGGAAGAGGAAACGCTGGCCACGATCACCCGGACCCTGGCCGAGACGGGAGAGCTTCTCTGCCCCCATTCCGCCGTGGGGGTGAAGGTGGCAGAAGATCATCTGGGGGCGACCCCGATGGTCACTCTTGCCACCGCCCACCCCGCAAAATTCCCCGACGCGGTGGAACGCGCGACCGGCATCCGCCCCGGCTTGCCGCCGCATATGGCCGATCTTTTCGACCGGCCCGAACGGATGACCCGCGCGCCGAATGACCTTGCCGCGCTGCAGGCGCTGGTGCGCGAAAGGATTGCGCGTTGACCGAACAGCTTCACACCCTTCCCAACGGCTTTCGCATCGTCACCGAGGCGATGCCCGGCCTGCAATCGGCCAGCATCGGCCTCTGGGTCGAGGCCGGGGGGCGACACGAAACCCCCGCCCAGAACGGCATCGCGCATTTTCTGGAGCATATGGCGTTCAAGGGCACGCGCCGCCGCAGCGCGCTCAGGATCGCCGAGGAAATCGAGGATGTGGGCGGGTACATCAACGCCTACACCAGCCGCGAGATGACGGCCTATTACGCCCGCGTCCTGTCGCAAGACGTGGTGATGGCGCTGGATGTGATTGCGGATATCGTCCTCAACCCCCTGTTCCGCAAGGCGGATATCGAGACAGAACGCCATGTGATCCTGCAGGAAATCGGCCAGGCGCTGGACACGCCGGACGACATCATTTTCGACTGGCTGCATGAGGTGAGCTATCCGAACCAGCCCTTCGGCCGCACCATCCTTGGGCCGGAGGAAAGGGTCGCGTCCTTCAAAAAGGCGGATTTCGAAGGCTTCGTTGGCCATCATTACGGCCCCGACCAGATGATCCTGTCCGCTGCCGGGGGGGTGGACCACGCGGCCATCGTCGCCGCTGCGGAACGCATCTTTGGCGGGCTGAAGCCGGTCGGCGCGCCCACCGTGCAGGCCGCACGCTTTGAGGGCGGTGAGCGGCGCGAGGTGAAGGATCTGGAGCAGGTTCACTTTGCCCTTTCCTTCGAAGGCCCGGGCTACCGCGACGATGCGGTCTATGCAGCGCAAGTCTATGCCACGGCGATGGGTGGTGGCATGTCGAGCCGCCTGTTTCAAAAGATCCGCGAAGACCGGGGCCTGTGCTATTCGATCTACGCCCAGTCCAGCGCTTATGAGGATACCGGGCATGTCACGATCTATGCCGGTACCTCGGCCGCTGAGATCGGCGATCTGACGCAGCTGACGATTGACGAGCTGAAGCGCGCCGCCGATGACATGACCGAGGCGGAGGTGGCCCGCGCCCGGGCGCAACTGCGGGCAGGCCTTTTGATGGGGCTGGAAAGCCCCTCAAGCCGCGCTGAGCGCAATGCGCGGCTGATGTCGATCTGGGGCCGTATTCCGGCGGTCAGTGAAGCCGTGGCCAAGATCGACGCCGTCGATACCGGCATGGTGCGCGCCTATGCGGCGGGTCTGACCACAGCGAAATCGGCGCTGGCGATCTACGGCCCGGTCAGCGCCGCCCCCGGGATCGAGGAGATCCGTCGCGGTCTGGGCCACTGATGCTTGGCCTCAAGCGCCGCGTCCGTGTTGAGACTGAGCGGATGACGCTGCGGCTGCCCGAACATGGCGACTGGCGGCAATGGTCGGACCTGCGTGAAACCTCGGCCGAGTTTCTGTCGAAATGGGAGCCGGTCTGGGCCACCGACCACCTCACGCGCCGGTCCTTTACCAACCGCGTCTACTGGGCCCAACGCGCCGAAGGGCAGGGCACGGCGCTGCCGATGTTGCTTGTCAGGCGTGAGGATAACCAGCTTCTGGGTGCCTTGACGCTGGACAATATCCGCCGGGGGCCCGCGCAGGCGGCGACGCTGGGCTACTGGATCGGCCAGCCCTTCGCCCGCCAGGGCTATATGCGGGAGGCGATCCTGGCCCTGACCCACCACGCCTTCACCAGGTTGGACCTGAGCCGGATGGAAGCCGCATGCCTGCCGGAAAACGCGCCCTCGCGCGGGGTGCTGGAAAAGTGCGGCTTCAAGTATGAGGGCGTCGCGCAAAGCTATCTGCAGATCAACGGCCGCTGGCGCAACCATGTGCTTTACGCCAACCTGCGCGGCGACCGGCGCGGGCGGACTGATGTCGGCTGACCGCGGGCCGGTTGGGACGGTTGGGACATTGAGCGCGTGCCGCGCAAGCCTTTTGCCTCGGCCCTTCGCGTGAAGAACGCGAAAGGCCTCAGGGCCTCCGGCGGGGATATTTGGGCAAATGTGAAAGGCAAAGGCTGGGCTAGATCGGGGGATCGGCGCGTCCTCGCGCATCCGTGATCTTATCTTTGGATGACGTTGCGGCAATCCGGGTTACCCTTCGCATGACCCGGAGGTGACCGATGCGCCCAGCCTTGATTCCAGCCCTTGCCATTGCGGTCGCCATGATGGGCGCGGTCACGCCCGGGCTGGCGCAGGACCGAATTCCGTCCCATTGCATTGCGCTGGCTGCGGCAGAGCCCCTGGTCGTTCCGGTGGCCCTGAACGACGGGCTGGAGGCGGACAGCATCCTGATCCGCTACATCGACCACGCAAGCTTTGCCATCGTGGCGGCGGACGGCACGGTCGCGGTGACGGATTACACCGGCTATATCGGGACCCAAGACATTGTTCCCGACGTGGTGACGATGAACAACGCCCATTCCACGCATTGGACCGCCAATCCTGACCCCCGTATCCCCCATGTCTTGCGCGGCTGGGGCGAGGGGGCCACGCCTGCCGATCATCGTCTGGACCTTGGCTCGATGCTGGTGCGCAACGTCACCACCGATACACGCGCCCCTTTGGCGAAGGGGCGCGGGCCAATGGCAATTCGATCTTCATCTTTGAGGCTGCGGGGCTTTGCATCGGCCATCTTGGCCACCTGCATCAGATCCCGTCCGATGCGCAATATGCCGCGATCGGGCGGCTGGATGTGGTGATCGTGCCGGTTGATGGCGGCTATACCCTGCGGCTGGGGGATATGGCCGGAGTGGTACGGCGGCTGCGGTCATCCGTGGTGATCCCGATGCACTGGTTCAGCCAGGCCTCGCTTGAGGCGTTTCTGGCCGAGATGTCGGGCGAGTTCACCGTGGTGGAAACCGGTGGTGCGCAGTTGGCGCTTTCGCTGGACCAACTGCCATCCGAACCGACGATCGTGGTGCTGGAGCCGGCCTTTCTGGACTGATCCCGCCTCTGGTGAAGGGCGCCGTCGCCCGCTACCAATGGCCGGGAAGGAGCGCCAGATGATGAACCCCACATGCTGAACCCCTGCGATGACAGCTTCATCGCCCGTCTGCAAAGCAGCCTGCCCGAAGGACGGCTGAGTGCTGCGGATGCGCGCCATCTGGAAGAGCCGCGTGGCCGCGTGGCGGGGGAAG
>JAAUPC010000108.1 GCA_012036325.1 Paracoccaceae bacterium | reverse complement strand
CAGGGCCCGCGGAACCGCTCCGCGCAAAAGGGGCCGCCCGTCGAGCGCGCGACCCATCGGGTCAACCACCCGGCCGATCCAGCTGTCATCCGGCGCTACTTCGGCTTTGCCCAGCAGTTCCACCCGGTCACCGATGGCCATGCCGTCGCCCGAGGCATCCGGCAGGACGGAGCAGCGGCCTGCGCTGAGGCGCAAGACCTCTCCGCCCGCGGCGCCATCGCGGCTGTGGATCAGGACGCGGTCGCCCAGCGTGGCACCGTCAAGTCCGGCAATCTCGGCCAGGCCGCGGCGGGTTTCGACAACGCGGCCCACCCGCCGGACGGACGCAGACCCAGAAATCTCGGCCAGGAGGCCATCAAAAATTCCACTCATCGGGATTCTCCCTTTGTTCGCTTCAACCGTTTCTAAAGGAATCACCCTTAAGCCTTGGTGAAGTTGGTCGAGGGAGAAGCCCCGATGTTTGAGAAACTGGAACTTACCCGGATGGCGCAGGCCCTTGCCGCGCATTCCGGCGCACGGATGGGTGTCATCGCCCGGAACGTGGCCCATGCGGATACGCCGGGTTACAAGGCGCAGGACCTGCCGGCCTTTGCCGAGGTTTATGCGGCTGACAGCGGCGGAATGCGTGCCACGCGGGCCGGGCATATGACCGCCGGGGAAGCCGGATTTGTGCCACAGGCCCAACAGGCCCCGGGCCGTGAGGCGCCCAATGGCAACACCGTGTCGCTGGAAGGCGAAATGGTGAAGTCGGTCGAGGTGCGCCAAAACCATGAAATGGCGCTGGCGGTCTACAGGGCCACATCTGACGTCATTCGCGCCAGCCTTGGCCGGTCACGGTAAGGGGGCGCATAGATGAGCAACGATCTTCTGACTTCGCTTTCCTTCGCCGCCTCCGGGATGGAGGCGCAGGCAATGCGGCTGCGGCATGTCTCTGAAAACATCGCCAACGCCGATACCCCCGGCTACCAGCGCAAGGTGATGAGCTTTGACCAGGCCATGGAGACCGGGCTGGTTGAACCCGGAAAAGTGCGGCTGGACCGCTCAGACCTGATCAAGATTTACGACCCCGGCCATCCCCTGGCCGATGCCACTGGTCACTACGACGGCTCGAATGTCGATCTGGTGATCGAAATCGCTGACGCGCGCGAAGCGCAACGCAGCTACGAGGCGAACCTTCGGATGTTCGATCAGACCCGTCAAATGACGCAAAGTCTGTTCGACCTTCTGCGCCGATAGAGGAGATCTAGAATGGATACGAACACCTCTCTGGTCAGCCAGGCCTATGCGAATGCCCGCACGGCTGCCGCCCCGCAGCCAAAGGCTGCCGGGGCGGCGGAGGGCTTCGCCAAGCTGGCTGGCAATTTCATGGGCGCATTGCAGGACCATGAAGCAACTGCCCGCGCCGCAATGACCGGCGGCGCCGACCCGCATGCCCTGGTGCAAGCGCTCGCCTCGTCACAGATGGCGGTCGAAACCGTGGCCACGGTGCGGGACCGCGTGGTTGAGGCCTATCAGGAAATCCTGAGGATGCCGGTATGACCGAAGGTCTGATCTATGACGTCATGCGTCAGGGCCTGTGGGTGGCGGTGCTGATCTCGGCCCCCTTGCTGACCGTGGCGCTGGTTGCGGGCGTGGTCGTGGGGCTGTTCCAGGCCCTCACCTCGATCCAGGAGATGACGCTGACCTTCGTGCCCAAGGCGGCGCTGATGATGGTCGTCTTCTGGGTGTCGATGAGCTTCATGACCTCAACCCTCGTGGCCTTCTTTGCCGACACGATCATCCCCCAGATCGCGGGAAGCTGACATGGACGCCGCAGGATACACCACCTTGAACCGCCAATCGGGCCTGATGCGCGAAATGGCGGTGGTTGCGAACAACCTTGCCAATGCCTCGACCACCGGGTTCCGGCGTGAGGGCGTGGTGTTCTCGGAATATGTAGCGGCGATGGACCGTGACCCGTCCTTGTCGATGGCACATGCCAGCGGGCGCCATGTCGACCTGGGTCAGGCGACGATCAGCCAGACCGGCGGCAGCTTTGACTTTGCCATTCAAGGCGACGGGTTCTTCCTGATTGAGACGCCGGAAGGGGAACGGTTGACCCGTGCGGGCAGCTTCACCCCCTCGGCCGAGGGAGAGCTGGTCACGCCGGACGGCTACCGCCTGCTGGATGCAGGGGGCGCGCCAGTCTTCATCCCGCCGGATGCGCGGGCGGTAGCGATGGCAAGTGATGGCACGCTGTCAGCGAATGGTGAGCCGATTGCCCGCATCGGCCTCTGGCAGCCGACAGACCCGATGGCCTTGCGCCATCAGTCCGGCACGCTTTTCGCCGCTGACGCCCTTGAACCAATGGAAGGCGGGGTTGTCCTGCAAGGCATGCTGGAAGACAGCAACGTCGAACCGGTGTCCGAAATCACCCGGATGATCACCGTCCAGCGCGCCTATGAGATGGGCCAGAAATTCCTTGATGCCGAAGACCAGCGCGTTCGCGGCGTGATCCAGGCACTTGGCAGGTAAGGAGCTGAAATGAAAGCGCTTCAGATCGCGGCAACGGGCATGGCGGCCCAGCAGATGAAGGTCGATGTTGTGTCCAACAACCTCGCCAACATGTCGACCACGGGCTACAACCCCCGCCGCGCCGACTTTGCCGATCTGCACTATCAGCAGATGGCGCGGCCCGGCAGCCTGACGGCGGAAGATGGCAGCATGCTGCCGACCGGCATCCAGATCGGCCTTGGGGTGCGGCCTGCCAGCGTGTCGGTCGTCCTGGGGCAGGGGTCGCTGGATGCAACCGGCGCTGACCTTGATGTCGCGATTGAGGGGAATGGCTATATCGAGGTCACCATGCCCTCGGGCCTGACGGGCTATACCCGTGACGGGTCGCTCAAGCGGTCGGCCGAGGGGGTGATCGTCACCTCGGACGGCTATCCGGTGGTGCCGGGCATCACGATCCCGGCCGATGCGCGCGGCATCACGATCAGCGCCACGGGCGAGGTCTGGGCCGATTTCGCCGCCCGGCTGGAGCCGGAGCAGCTGGGCCAGCTGACCCTTTCCAGCTTTTCCAACGAAAAGGGGCTTGAGGCGATCGGGTCGAACCTGTTCCTGGAAAGCCCGGCCTCTGGCCCGGCCTTTTCCGGCGCGCCGGGGCAGGATGGCTTGGGCACCCTGCGGCAGGGCTATCTGGAAAGCAGCTCGGTCGATGCGGTGCGGGAAGTGACCGAACTGATCAAGGCCCAGCGCGGCTATGAGCTGAACGCCAAGGTCATCACTGCCGCCGACCAGATGCTGGCCGCAACCACGCAGGTGCGGTGATGTGGCGTGGGGTGCTTCTTTTGTTGCTCGCCACGCCCGCGCTGGCCGAAAGCGTCGTGGCCACCCGGACCTTGCGGCCCAATACCGTGATCGGCCCCGAGGATCTGACTGTGGTCGACGCGGTTCTTCCCGGTGCGCTGTCTGACCCGGCGCTTGCCCTTGGGCTGGAAACGCGGGTCGCCATTTACGCCGGCCGCCCGGTCCTGCAGGCCGACCTTGGCAGCCCGACGCTTGTCCAGCGCAACCAGGTGGTCAGCCTTGTCTATCTGGCGGGCAGTCTTGCCATCTCGGCCGAAGGGCGCGCGCTGTCGCGCGGGTCTGAGGGTGAAACGGTCCGCGTTATCAACCTTGCTTCCCGCACCACCGTCAGCGGCCGGATCGGCCCGGACGGCGCGGTTTATGTCGGATGGGATGAATGACATGCTGATGCGATCTTCTCTTGTGCTTGTGGTCCTGACCGCTGGCTGTGGAAAACTGGGCCAGGTCGGCCGCGCGCCGGAGTTTTCCCCGTTGGAGGGGAGCGCGCAGCACTATGCGATGTACTCGGCCAACCTGCCGGAAGACGTCGCCCCGGCAGCGCCTTCGGATGCGTCCTCCTTGTGGACGGCGGGGACGGATTCACTCTTCGGGGACCGGCGGGCCGCCCAGCGCGGTGATATCCTGACCGTGGTGATCGAGATTGATGACAGTGCCGAGATTTCCAATTCTTCGGGGCGCAACCGCAGCGGCCAGCAAAGCGGTGGCCTGCCCGAGTTTCTTGGCATTCCGCAGCGGATCAACGAAAGCCTGCCCGATGGCGCCAGCATGGCCGACGCCTTCGAGATGGAGTCGTCATCAACCTTCCGAGGCTCAGGCAATGTCGCCCGCAATGAACAGCTGACCCTGCGCATCGCCGCCACCGTGGTCGAGGAACTGCCAAACGGCGTCTTGCGGATCGAAGGCCAGCAAGAGGTGCGCGTCAACTTCGAACTGCGCGAGTTGGTGGTGACCGGTTTTGTCCGCCCGATCGACATCTCGCGTCAGAACGAGATCACCTATGACAAGATCGCCGGGGCGCGGATCGCCTATGGCGGGCGCGGGCAGATCACGGACATGCAGCAACCGACCTACGGCCAGCAGGCCGCAGACATCATCCTGCCGTTCTGACCATCATGGGAAAACTTCTTCCAATCTTGTTGGCGCTGGTGGGGCTGGGCGGTGGGCTTGGCGCAGGCCTCATGCTGCGGCCGGATCCCGGGGCGACCGACGCCGCCCATGGTGAGGGCGACGCACCCGCGAAGGCTGATGGCGACCATGCGGCTGAGGCTGACGGCGAACACGCGGCTGAGGACGGGGCGGAAGCCCCGGAATTCGTCAAGCTGAACAACCAGTTCGTTGTCCCCGTGGTCGACAAGGGCCGGGTGTCGGCGATGGTGGTCCTGTCACTGTCGCTGGAGGTGGAGACCGGGAACACCGAAGCCGTCTATCAGCGCGAACCCAAGTTGCGCGATGTTTTCCTGCAAGTGCTGTTTGATCATGCCAATGTTGGCGGCTTCAGCGGGTCGTTCACCGATGGGTCGAACCTGATCGTCTTGCGCACGTCGCTGAAGGAAGCCGCTGGCCAGGTCCTTGGGACCGTGGTGAAGGATGTGCTGATCACCGATATCGCGCGCCAGGACAGCTGACGTCCTTCAGCGCTTCCCCAGCAGTTTGGCCGCGATCCCGCGCAAGGCGTGGACGCGGCCAAAGGCCATTTCCGCCTCGGCCCGCGCTGCCATGGCCTCGGCCGTCTGCCGGGCGATGACGGTGTTCAGCTCTGCCTTGCGCACATCGGCCCAGCGCCGATAGTCACAAGCGACCAGTCCCGCAAGCATTTCCGGAAGGTCTGCCGGTTCGGCGGCTTTGTCGATTGCGGTCATCTGCGCACGGCTGCGGTCCAGCCGGGCCGAAGCCTGCCGCATCTGCCCCAGGCGGTGCTGCAGCATCAGATCCGCCAGCGCCCCCAACTTTTCAAGGTCCTTGGCGCGGGTCATCTCTTGGCCGCCTTCTTGCGCATCGCATCGGCAAAGCGGATGGCAGCGGCCACCGCGCGATAGTGTTCGCTGCGCACTTCCTGGCCAAGCTCGACCGTGGCAAAGATTGCGCGGGCGGTTGGCGGGTCGCTGTGCAGCGGAACCCCATGATCGGCCGCGCGCTGGCGGATTACGGCGGCGATCTCATCCACCCCCTTGGCGACGCAAACCGGCGCGCCGCCCTTTGCGCGGTCCCATTTCAAGGCGACGGCATAGTGCGTCGGGTTCACCACCACCACATCGGCCGTGGCAACATCGGTCAGCATGCGGTTCGTCGCCACATCCTGCGCCTTTTGCCGACGGGCCGCTTTCAGATGGGGATCGCCTTCGCTTTCCTTGAATTCGTCCATCAACTCCTTGCGCGACATCCTGTTGCGGTTCCGGTGCAGATGGATTTGCCACAGGAAATCCACCCCGCCCAGAACGAGGACCACCAGCAGGATGATGAACAGGAACTCCAGCGTCAGCCGGGACAGGACCATGCTCGACAGCGCCGGGGAAAGGTAGATCGTGGCCAGAATCTCCTCCAGCCGGGCGCTGAGGAAGATGTAAAGGATCACTGAGACCAGACAGAGCTTTGTCATGCTCTTGGCGAATTCCATCAGGCCTTCCGCGCCGAACTTGTGCTTTGCCGTGGCAATCGGCGAGATCCGCGACAGTTTTGGGACAAGGTTGGAGGGCGTCACCAGAAAGCTGCGCGTGGCGATGGCCATGACCAGAACCGCGATGGGCGGCAGGATCAACAGGGCAAGTGGCGGCCCGGCAAAGCTGACCATCAGGCCGCCGAGTGGCCCGGAGGCCCCGGTGGTCATCAGCCGTGACAGGTTGTCAGCCTGGTCCAAGAGCACCATTCCCGCAGTGCCCGCCGACTGGACCACCCAACCGCCGATCGACACCAGACCCAGAAGAAACCCGGCGGTCGAGGCGGCCATCAAAAGATCGGGCGACCTGGGAACATCCCCCTTCCTCCGCGCCTCTTGCAGCTTTTGCGGTGAGGGGTCGTGTTCCTTGTCGGTGTCGTCGTCCTCGCCGCTCATGGTGCGCCCGAGAAGGGGTCAACCAGAAAGGCGTCGAAGGCCTGCAGCCAGACTGACAGGATCAGTGGTGTCGCCACGGCCAGCAGGGCCAGCCCACCCAGGGTCAGCGCCGGTGCCCCCACCATCGAGACCATGAGCTGCGGCATCGCGCGGTTGATCGCGCCAAGCGCGAGGTTGTAGATCATCGAGGCGATGACGAAGGGCGCCGCAAGGGTGAAGGCCAGGCTGAAGGTCTGGCTGGCAAGGCCGACGCCCCAATCCGCCACGGCCCGCGCATCGGGATAGCCGCCCGCAGGCAGGATGTCATACGACAGGATCATCAGCTGCGCCGCCTTGACATGCAGCCCCGCGCCCAGGGCAAGCGCCACTCCGGCAATCAGGAACAGGTTGCCGATGGCAGGCTGCGGCTCGGGTGCCGCGCCGGCAAAGAGCTGCGACAGCGTGGTCGCCTGGGCGATGATCGAGGCCGCAGTTTGCAAGGTCAGCAGGAAAAGCCGCATCCCAAGGCCCAGGATCAGCCCGGCCACTGCCTCTCCCGCCAGGGGGGCAAGCGCCGGGGCTGGGCCAAAGGCCTCAATCTCCGGGGCGAGGACGGGGGTCACCACCGCTGTAAAGCAGACGACCAGAGCCAGCTTGATCCGCTGCGGCACCGCCATTTCGCCAAAGCCCGGCATCAGGGCCAGCACGGCACCGACCCGGACAAAGACCAGCGCGGCGGCCCAGATGACACCTTGGGCCAGGTCAAGCAGCCCCGCAAGTTCCCCCAGGACTTCGTTCATGCAGGCACCTGACCGAGGAGTGCGGGCCGCGCTTCAGTGCCGATTTCCTCATAAGACAGCACCGGCATGTGCAGCCCCTTGGCTTGCACCACCGTGCGCAAGAACCGCCGCCGCGCAACCGAGGTGACCAGCGCCGGGTAGACCCCGGTTTCGGCAGCGCGGTTGACCCTTTCGGTCAAGCCATTGGCCAGCCTGGAAAAGAGCTCGGGCGGCAGGGCAATGTCACGCAGGCCGCGGTCGCCGTCGATCTGGTAGGTAGAGAAGGCCTTCTCCCAGTCCGGTGCAAGCTGGATCAGTGGGACGGTGCCATCCGGCCGCTTGAGTTCGGCGACGATCTGGAAGCCAAGCCGTTGCCGGACATGTTCGCAGATCGCTTCCGGCGTCCCCAACTGCCGGGCTTCGGCAATCGATTCCAGGATCAGGGGCAAGTTTCGGATCGACACCCGTTCATCCAGAAGCAGGCGCAGGACCGCATGCAGCAGGTCCAGCGGCACCTTTTCCGGCAAAAGCTCATCCAGAAGGCGGCGGTTGGCTTCCGCGCGAACCGGGTCCGACAGCTTGACGAACTCGTCGAGAAGCCGCCGCAGGCCGCGCAGGGTCAGAAGCCGCGAGAGGTTCGATTTCAGAACCTCAAGCATGTGGGTGGCCAGAACTTCGGTCGGCGAGACAACGGTCAGACCGGACAGGGCCGCATCTTCCTGCTGATCGGGCCGCACCCAGCGCGCGGGGGCGCCATAGACCGGCTCACGGACATCAAGCCCCTCGGGGGCAAGGACGCCGTCCGTCAGCAAGACCAGCACCCGGTCCGGGAAAAGCTGATCGGCGACCCGCTCTACCCCTTGCAGGCGAATGCGGTAGCGGCCTGTGGGCAAGGACGCTTCATCCGTCAGGCGAATCTCGGGCAAGATGAAGCCGAAGGCGGTTGCAATGTGGTTGCGCATGTTGGCAATCCGGCCGTCCAGCCCGGTGACCGGATCCAGCACCATGGCGACAAGATTGGGTGCGAATTCGATGTGGATGTCATCAAAATCAAGCACATCACCGATGGACTTCGGCCGGACAGGCTCCATCACCGGGACGGCGGCGGCTTGGGGTCGTGCCGCCTTGCGCCATTGGTACAATGCCAATCCCCCAAGGCAGAGCGCCGCCAACATGAAGGGCAAAAACGGCATGCCGGGAACCAGGGCAAAAAGAGCCATGAGCGCCGCGACCGTGCCCAGCGCGCCCGGATAGCGCCCCAGCTGCAGGAAGAAAGACACATCCGCTGCACCTTTCTCACTTCCCTTGGCCAACAGAAGCGCCGCCGCCACGGAAATGATGACCGCCGGAATCTGGCTGACCAGACCGTCACCGACCGTCAGGATCGTGTAGGTGCGAAATGCGGTCGCCGTATCAAGATCATGCATGAAAATGCCGACCAGAAGCCCGACGACGATGTTGAGCATGGTGATCAGGAGGCCCGCGATCGCATCGCCCTTCACGAACTTCGACGCCCCGTCGAGCGAGCCGAAGAAGTTGGTCTCAGCCAGCTCCATCTCGCGCCGGCGCTTCGCTTCGGCATGGTCAATCGCGCCGGCGGACATGTCGGCATCAATCGCCAGCTGGCGACCAGGCATCCCGTCCAAAGCAAAACGCGCCCCAACCTCGGCCATCCGGCCCGCGCCCTTGGTGATGACCATGAAGTTCACGATCAGGAGGACGATGAAAATCACCAGGCCAAGGACGATATTGCCGCCCATGATGAACTCGGCAAAGCCTTCAATCACATGGCCGGCAGCATCCGTTCCGGTATGGCCCTCGCCGATGATCAGCTTGGTCGACGACACGTTCAGCGACAACCGCAGCAGCAGCGAGGCGAGGAGGATTGTCGGGAAGGCGGAAAAGTCCAATGGCCGGTCGATGAACAGCGTGACCGTCAGCATCAGGATCGCAAGCGCGAAAGAGAGTGCCAGGCCGATGTCCAGAAGCCAAGCTGGAATGGGCAGGACCATCATGACGATGACGGCCATCAGGCCGAGAGCGAGCAGGATGGTCGGACGGAAGACAGCGCTGATGCTGAGGCCGGCCATCATCTTACGGGCTTCCGATCAGGCGTTGGCCGCCGCCGGTCGCGGGCACAAGCGACCCGCGGCTGCCCTTTTGCCCGGCAAGGAGCAGCGGAAACCGGTTCAGCCGGTCAATCGGCGCGGTGGCAACCGCAAGCGGGGCATCAGCAGCGGCACCCGACCATGCGGCTTCGAACCGGGCGCGATACCGCTCGGCATGTTCGGGCGTGGCGGAGTGGTAAGCGGCGGCGGCGGTGGCCCAGTCACCAGATTCGGCATGGTGCTGGGCCAGATATTCGGCCGCATAAAGAGCGTTTGCATCAGGGTCCAGCATTTCAGCCACGGACCCGAAGGCCGAAGCATGCCAGCGGTAATTCAGCTGGAAGCAGCCAAGGTCAATGTTGGTCCGGCCTTGATCCAGCGCCTCGGAAACCACGGCTTCCGCGGCCTCAAGGCTATCAAGCCACCGCCCATCGCCGCCAAGGTTGACCGTCCAGGGCCAGGGGCGGGCGTTGCGGCCCGTCTCGATCAGCGAGATCGCAACCAGCACGTCATAAGGCACCCCGGTGGCCTTAGCGGCGCGATGGGCCGCGTCGGCACAAAGCCCGGATGCATCACGGCTGGCGTCGCCCGGCATCGGGAGGCAAAGGGCAAGGACGGCAAGCGCGGAGCACATAGGTCTTGTCAAGGCCAGGGGCATTTCATCCTCCACCCCGGCTTTCTGCCGAAGGTTCGCACAGCCTAGGGGGCGAATCTTTCCAAGCGGTTAGCGGCGTCAGGGAGACGGGGCCTGAACCGTGGACAAAAGCGCGTCAAGCGCTGCCCGTGCCGCTGCACTTTCCTCGACCAGCGCGGCACCGCGGGCCAGGGGTCCCGTCTCCTCGCGGGGCAGCA
>JAAUPC010000107.1 GCA_012036325.1 Paracoccaceae bacterium | reverse complement strand
CGAGCCGGGCAATCCACTGACGGAAGATTTGCTCGGGTGGATTCTTCACATGCGCACAAAAATCCTGCGGGCACGGGGAAATAATCTTGCAAGCCAGGCTGCGGCCGAAGCCACCGCTGAAGACCCCGCCCCCACAGCCGGACCGGACTTTTCCGGCGATACCCGCCCCTCGGTCGCCCCGACCGAAAAGACCATCCGCCCGCTGCCGCGCCCCGAAGGCCTTGCCCCGCAGGAAAACCCATGAACCGGACCGAATTTGTCATCGCCACGGCGATCATCCTGCTTGTGGCCTTTGCGGTGGGCTGGTTCACCCACTGGCTGTTGCACCGCTTTACCCGGGTGGCGGGCGGTGACATGGGCGAGATGGACCGTCTGGCGCAGTCCTTGCATGAGGCGGAAGAGCTGCGCGATCAGGCGCTGGCCTATATGGAGGCCCGCGAATCCGAGTTGATGACCCATATCAACCAGACCGAAGCAGAACTGAAAGCCGCGATGGAAGGCCTACGCGACGCCCGGCACGAGGCCGAGGAAATGCGCGCCTATATCGAGCGGATGCACGCGAACAGCTGATTGCTTGCCTGCAGGCCCGCCACTGGTCTAGGCTGGACTGGCCCTGTCAGGAGAAGCCCATGCGTTTGATTTCTACCGCCCTTCTTGCCCTTGGATTTGCACTTCCCGCCCTTGCCGACGACATCACCCCCCGGCTTGAGGCCGCCCTTGCCGCCCAAAGCGCGGGCGATCTGAAAACCCTGACCGCTGAACTTGCCGCCGCCACCGCCGCCGTCAACGCCGAGCGTGGCAAGCGGCTTGAGGCGCTGTTGCCGGCCGCGCCTGATGGCATGACCCAGACGCTGCAAGCCGATTACATGGCGAACCTGGCCATCATGGGGCGGCGGCACCGGGGCCGAAGCGGGCTATACCAGTGACGACGGCAGCACTTATGCCACGGTGACCTATAACGTCGACACGCCGCTACTGGCGGGGATGATGGCGGCGTTCTCGACCCCGGAAATGCAAGCCCTGATGGGGCCGCAGGTGGAATTGAACGGGCTTTCGTTTATCGACCAGACCAGCGCGATGACGGCTTTGGTCGACGGGCGGCTGATGGTGACGGTCAACGGCAGCGACCCTGCCACGATCCGCAAGCTGGCCGAGGCGATTGACGGGGCTGCGCTTAAGGCCTTTGACGCCCCGCGCTGAGGCGGGCCTTGGGGAAGCAGCCTGTCCAGCGGTCTGCGAATTTGATCAAATTCTGGACTGACTGGCCCCGGCAATCTGGACATCCTGCCCCCCGCGTGGCACGCCTTTGGATAACCATAGGAGGCCCCCCATGCTCGATTCCGTGACCGACCTTGCGTCGCTGTTGAAAGACCCTTCGCTTCTGGTGACCCAGGCCTATGTGGCGGGTGAATGGGTCGCGGCCGATGACGGGACGACCTTCCCCGTCACCAACCCAGCGCGCGGCGACATCATCTGCCACCTGCCGAACCTTGGCCGGGCGGAAACGGCGCGCGCGATCACGACGGCGCACAAGGCGCACCGAGAATGGGCTGGCCGCACTGCGAAGGAACGCGCGCAGGTGATGCGCAAGTGGTTTGACCTTTGCATGGCGAACCAGGATGACCTTGGCACGATCCTGACGGCCGAGATGGGCAAACCCCTGGCCGAGGCGAAGGGCGAGATCGCCTATGGCTCGTCCTATATCGAATTCTATGGCGAGGAAGCCAAGCGCACCTATGGCGAGATCATTCCCGGCCACCAGCGCGACAAGCGGATTCAGGTCCTGAAGCAGCCGATCGGGGTGGCCGCCTCGATCACGCCGTGGAACTTCCCGAACGCGATGATCGCGCGGAAGGTGGCCCCGGCCCTGGCCGCCGGTTGCGGCTTCGTCGCCCGGCCTGCGGCGGAAACGCCCCTGTCGGCGCTGGCTTTGGCGCTTCTGGCGGAAAGGGCTGGCGTGCCGAAGGGGTTGTTCTCGGTCATCACCTCCAAACGCTCCTCCGACATCGGGAAAGAGTTCTGCGAGAACCCGCTGATCCGCAAGCTGACCTTCACCGGGTCAACCGAAGTGGGCCGGATCCTTCTGAAACAGGCCGCCGACCAGGTCCTGAAATGCAGCATGGAATTGGGCGGCAACGCGCCTTTCATCGTCTTTGACGACGCCGATCTGGATGCGGCGGTCGAAGGGGCGATGATTTCCAAGTTCCGCAACAACGGCCAGACCTGCGTTTGTGCCAACCGGATCTACGTGCAGGCCGGGGTCTACGACGCTTTCGCCGAGAAGTTGGCAGTGGCAGTGAAAAAGCTGGCGATTGGCGACGGGCTGAAGGCCGGGGTCACCACCGGCCCCCTCATCAACGAAGCGGCGGTGGAAAAGGTCGAGGAACACATCGCCGACGTACTGGCCGGGGGTGGCAAGATCGTCACCGGCGGCAAACGGCATGAGCTTGGCGGGACGTTCTTCCAGCCGACCGTGGTCACTGGCGTCACCCCGGACATGAAAGTGGCGAATGAGGAAACCTTTGGTCCCCTCGCGCCCCTCTTCAAATTCGACACGGAAGAAGAGGTCATCACCCGCGCC
Source organism: Paracoccaceae bacterium (assembly GCA_012036325.1). GTDB lineage: Bacteria > Pseudomonadota > Alphaproteobacteria > Rhodobacterales > Rhodobacteraceae > Tabrizicola. Next base: position 7,768 of record JAAUPC010000107.1, on the reverse strand, counting down.
AATGACACGATCTTTGGCCTCGCGTCCTATTTCTACGCCCGCGACATCGGCCGCATCACCCGGGTTCAGGAACAGCTGGAATACGGGATGGTGGGGGTGAACACCGGCCTTATCTCTAACGAGATGGCACCCTTCGGCGGGGTCAAGCAGTCGGGCCTAGGCCGCGAAGGCAGCCGTCACGGCCTCGATGACTATATGGAGCTGAAATACATCTGCCTGTCGATCTGACGGCAGGCGCGCTATATCTGGAACGGGGGCGGCACTGCCGCCCCTTGGCATGAAAGGGCACGCGTCATGGCTGAAGACTATATCCCGCCGAAGGTCTGGACCTGGGACAAGGAAAACGGCGGCCAGTTCGCCAGCATCAACCGCCCCATCGCCGGGGCCACGCATGACAAGGCGCTGCCGGTTGGCAAGCATCCGTTGCAGCTGTACTCACTAGCCACACCGAATGGCGTGAAGGTCACGATCCTTCTGGAAGAGCTTTTGGAGGCCGGGCACGACGCGGAATATGACGCCTGGCTGATCGAGATCAACAAGGGTGACCAGTTCGGCAGCGGGTTCGTTGAGGTGAACCCGAATTCCAAGATCCCTGCCCTGATGGACCATGGGGCAAACCCGCCGCAGCGGCTGTTCGAGAGCGCTTCGATCATGCTGTACCTGGCCGAAAAGTTTGGCGGGGCCTTCATCCCGAAGGACCCCTCGCAGCGGGCCGAGATGTTCAACTGGCTCTTCTGGCAGATGGGCAGCGCCCCCTTCCTGGGCGGCGGGTTCGGGCATTTCTACGCCTATGCGCCGGTGAAGATCGAATATGCGATCAACCGCTATGCGATGGAATCGAAGCGCCAGCTTGACGTGCTGAACCGGCATCTGGAGCAGCATGAGTGGATGGCGGGGGACTATTCGCTGGCCGATATGGCGATTTATGCCTGGTACGGTAACGCGGCCCTTGGCCGGGCCTACAATGCGGCCGAGTTCCTGGATGTGGCAAGCTATACCCACGTGGTCGCCTGGGCCAAGAAGATTGACGCCCGTCCCGCCGTGATCCGGGGCCGCATGGTCAACCGCTCTTGGGGTGAGCCGCATGAGCAGCTGCCGGAACGCCACTCGGCTGCGGATTTTCCCAAAGGGTGACGGGATCAGGCCCGCCGCCGTCGCGGGCTGGACGGACAGGGCAGGCGCAAGGCATGATCCTTGGCATCTGAACCTTGGAAAGGACACCCGATGCAGACCATCACCAAACTGCCCCCGACTGACGGGATCGAGCCTGCCACTGGCGATCTTGACGGCTGGATCGTGACCGAAGGCACGCCGTCGATGAAGACCTGGGTGCTGCACACCGCCTCGGATGGCAGCATGGTCAGCGGCATCTGGGAATGCACAAAGGGCAGCTACCACGCGACCTATACGGCCTATGAATATGTGGTGCTGATCAAGGGGCGGATTGTGATCACTCCGGATGGCGGCACCCCGGTCACCGTGCAGGCGGGTGATGCCTTTGTCGTCGAAAAGGACTTCAAGGGCACCTGGAAGATCGAGGAAGACGTGCGCAAGCATTTCGATTTCGTCGTCGGATGAAGGTTGCCATTGTTACCGGTGCCGCAGGCGGAATGGGCCGGGCGATCACGGATCAGCTGCTGACCGATGGCTCGCAGGTGGTGGGCGTCGACATTGACGGCCCAGCCCTGCTGACCATGGCCGCTGACCGCGTCGGCTTTACCCCCGAGGCGGTGGACCTGACCGACCCTGAGGCGATTGCCGACCTTTTTGACCGTGTCACCGCCCGCTTTGGCGGCGTGGACGCGCTGGTCAACAACGCCGGGACCTGCTTCATGTCAGACTTCCCCGACATCCCGGCGGAGGAACTGACCCGGCAGATGGAGATCAACTTCCATTCGGCCTTCCATTGCTGCCAAGGGGCGGTGAAGGCGATGGCGGGACGGGACGGGGTACGGAAGATCGTCAACATCTCGTCCAACGGCGCTTATAACTTCGACGTCTTCGATCCGCCGCATTACCGCGCGTCAAAGGCCGCGATGGACACGTTGACCAAGGACCTTGCCCGCCGCTATGCGCGGGACAAGATCGCGGTGAACTCGATTGCCCCGGCGATGACGGAAACGCCGCTTTTCAACGTCTTGACCGAAGAGGTGCTGGCGCGGGCGATCAGTGCCATGCCGCACGGCGTGGCAATGCAGCCCGATCAGATTGCCGCTTGGGTCAGGTTCCTGATCTCAGCCGCAGGGGACGTGTCTTCGGGCAATATCATCATCCTGAACCAGGGGCGCGACGTCAGATGAGGCGGCGATTTCTTCAAAGAAATCGCATCGGAGCCTTTGAAGGCTCCGGTCCGGAGTTTTTGAAAACTCCGGCGCGCGCGGGTGGCCGATGAAAGTCACCATTCACAAGCTGTTCGAATACTTCGTCGAAACCGCCGCCGCCGAGCCGCCGGACTGTTTCATCGGCTTTTCCTTTGCCCGCCCGCCGCGCCTGAAAAACTTTCTGGCAGACCTTGACCCGGAGCTGTCGCTGGACTGGAGCGGGAAAAGCTTCCTGGGCCTGCCCACCCTGCGGCAACGGGTGCTGGATCAGGCCAACCTGCCGCAGTTTTCGCCCGATGCCGTGTTGATCACCGCTGGAACGGCTGAGGCGAACTATCTGCTGTTCCGCCAGTTGCTGCAGGCCGGGGATGAGATCATCACCGACCAACCAGGCTGGCCCCAGGTGGGCAACATCGCCAAGTCGATCGGGGCCAGGCTGGTCGAGGTGCCAAGGGATGAGGTGCAGGGCTGGTCCCTTGACCCCGATGCCGTGGCCGCCGCAATCACGCCTGCAACGCGGATGATCTTCCTGACCAATCCGAACAACCCGACTGGCCGCCTGATCCCTGAGAGCGACCTGCGGGCCTTGGCGGCGCTGGCCGACCACCATGGCATCTGGCTTGTGGTGGACGAGGTCTATGCCGGGCTTGAGTGGGCGGGGCCGCGACCGCCCTCCATTGCCGGGCTGACACCGTTCGGGATCACCACCGGATCCGTCTCCAAGGCGCTGGGACTGCAGGGTTTGCGGACCGGCTGGATGATCTGCCAGACGCCAGGCGTGATCCGCGATGCGATGATCCTGCGAGAGAATTCCTCCGAGATCATGAACATCCTTGGCGAACGCATTGCCGAGATCGCGCTGCGCCCCGACCGGCTGGCCGAGGCCCTGACCTGGGCGCGGGACGAGGGGCGGGCAACATTGGACCGGATGGACGCCTTTGTCAGCGCCGAACCCCGGCTGGACTGGCACCGGCCCGAGGCGGGGCTGATCGGCCTTGCGCGGCTGGACGGGATTGATGGCGAATCGCTGGCACGCCGGTTGCTGGAGCCACCCTACCGAACCTTCCTTCTGCCCGGATCGGCCTACGGCTGCCCCAGCCACATCCGCCTGGGGGTCGGCGGCGGGCCCGAAACGCGGCTGGACGAAGGGTTGGGACGACTCTCTGCCCTGCTGCGCGCCTGGCCGGACTGACACAACCCACTGAAAAAACTGAAGCTATCAGATAACACTGCGCTGATTTTGCCTAGCGCGGCCCAAAGCCCCATTCCTTTCCACATCGCCCCACCGAAGCGGGGCCAACCTTTGAAAGGAAACGACATGCTGCCCACTGTCATGACCATGAAATCCTCGCTGGTTGCGGCCATCACGGCCCTGTCCATCGCTGCCATCCCTGCCCCGGCGCTTGCGTTTGGTGACAAGGAAAAGGGCTTTGTGGCCGGTGTTGCCACCGCCGTCATCATTGACGAGCTGTTGAAGAACAACCGCAAGGCCCGGGCCTATGACCGAGGCGCAACCGCTGCCCCGGTCTATGTCCCGCCGCGGACGGTCTATGTTGAACCGACCTACACCACGACCTCGATCTACCGCACGCCTGCCGCCCGCGCCTTCAACAGCTATTCCGCGTCCGAGCGTAAGGCGATCCAGCGCAACCTGCGCGCCTGGGGCTACTATCGCGGCGGGATTGACGGGTCGTTCGGCCCCGGCACCTACAATGCGATCGTCGCCTATGCCCGTGATGAGGGTGCGACGGGCAACCTCGGCTCTACCAGCGGGGTCTTCGCGGTCTATGACGGCTTGATCTTCTGATCCCCTTCCCCAAGTGGTCAGTCACCTGAACAAGCCGGAAGCCCCCGGTCCGGATCAGTCCCGGGCCGGGGGTTTCTTTGTCCGGGGTAAGGATTTCCGGGCGCGTCCAAAGGGCGCTCAGGCCCTCGCCAAGGATTGCCCCCCGGCCCGCGTCACAGATAACGTGATGCTGATGAACACGCCCGATGAATCCCTTGCCACTGCCGCCGCTGACGGCGACCGCGCGGCCTTTGCCACGCTGGTGCAGCGGCATTACGACCGGATCCAGGGCCTTGCCTGGCGGTTGACCGGCAGCCGGACCGAGGCTGAGGATCTGGCGCAGGATATCTGCGCCGCCCTGCCGCAGAAGCTGTGCCATTGGCGGGGTGAGGCGAAGTTCACCACCTGGCTTTACCGCGTTGTCGTCAATGCCGCCCATGACCTACGCCGCAGGCAAGCCACCCGCAGCCGTGCCGCCCTTGGCTGGGGCGACTGGGAGCTTGCCCGTCAGGATGAGATTGCGACGCAAGCCGAAGCGGCGGATTGGCTGGCGCAGGCGATGACGCAGCTGCCGCCAGAATTGCGCGACACCGTGGCGCTGGTTCTGGGCGAAGAGATGACGCAATCTGAAGCCGGGCAAGTCCTGGGCCTGTCGGAAGGCACCATCGCCTGGCGGATGAGCGAAGTGAAGAAACGCCTCCGGGCCATGGCACGGGAGGACGCGAAATGACCGACGATCTTGACGACCTCCGCAAGCTTTTGCAGGCCGCCCCAGCGCGTGACGCCGGTGCCAAGGCCCGCGCCATTGCCCTGGCGATGGAAAATTACGACCGCCTCCAAGGATCAACCGATGCGCCCCGTTCCAGTGAGGACCGCCAAAGCCCGGCGGCCCCCTTGAATGGAGTGCGTCGCATGCTGAACTTCCTGACTTCCCGCCCGGCCCTTGCTGTCTCAACCTCAGCCGCTGCCCTTCTGGTCGGCGTCATGGTGATCCTGCCCACGGCCGATCTGCGCCTGCCTGGCCGCGCGAGCCCCCCGCTGGCGGATGCGCCCCAGACTGCATCCCCGAAAGCCACCGTGCCTGAGGCTACCGATACCGGTCTTGCCGGCACCACAGGTGCAGCGCCTGCCGAGCTTGCCCGCGCGGTTGAAGCCGACAGCCTGTCCAGCGTCGCCGAAGCCGAACCGATGGCCGACGCTGAAGTCGTCGGATTGGCCGAGGAGTCCATCGTTCTGCCCGCCGCCCCCGCCAGCAACCTTGGTGACGCCCGCACCCGGATGGAGGCTGCGCCCGAAGGTGGCACCCTGGGCTATCTTTTGCCCGAGGCGACCATTGCCGCGACCCCCGACCTTGCCCAACCGCAGCTTGAGGATACCGAAGCCTATGCCAACGCTCCGGCGAACCCGGTGAAGGTGACGGCGGAAGAGCCGGTATCCACCTTCTCGATCGACGTGGATACTGCGTCCTGGGCGGTGATCCGGTCCACATTGAACATGGGGGTGTTGCCGACGCCCGATCAGGTGCGGATCGAGGAGATGGTGAACTATTTCCCCTATGCCTATGCAGCACCCGAGGGGGAAGCGGCCTTTGCCTCGACGATCAGCGTGATGCCGACGCCCTGGAACCCCGGCACGCGGCTGGTGACCATCGGCATTCAGGGGGCAATGCCCGAGGTTTCCGCGCGGCCGCCCCTGAACCTTGTGTTCCTGATCGACACTTCCGGGTCGATGGAAGATGCATCAAAGCTGCCGCTTCTGAAGCAGTCGCTGTCGCTGATGCTGTCCGAACTCAGGCCCGAGGATCAGGTGTCCATCGTCACCTATGCCGGGTCGGCTGGCCTTGTGCTGCCACCCACCGCTGCCAAGGACCGCGCGGTGATCCTTTCGTCGCTGGACAACCTGATGGCGGGGGGCTCAACCGCCGGGGCCGAGGGGCTGGAACTGGCCTATCAGGTGGCTGAGGGGATGAAGGCTGAGGGTGAGGTCACGCGCATCCTTCTGGCCACCGACGGCGACTTCAACGTCGGCGTCAGTGATCCCGAGGGGCTGGAAGCCTATGTCGCAAAGCAGCGCGAGACGGGGACCTATCTTTCGATCCTCGGCTTTGGTCGGGGCAACCTGGATGACGCGGTGATGCAGTCCCTGGCGCAGAACGGCAACGGGACGGCGGCCTATATCGACACCCTGAGCGAGGCGCGGAAGGTGCTGGTGGACCAGTTGACCGGGGCGTTGTTCCCCATCGCGGATGACGTGAAGATCCAGGTCGAATGGAACCCCGCCGCCGTCGCCGAATACCGGCTGATCGGTTATGAAACCCGTGCCTTGCGGCGGGAGGATTTCAACAACGATGCCGTGGATGCCGGTGAAATTGGCGCGGGCACCCAGGTCACCGCGATTTATGAGGTGACGGCACCGGGGTCGGATGCCCTTTTGAACGACCCCCTGCGCTATGGCAGCGCCGCCGCGACCGAGACTGCAGCGGCTGAGCTTGGCTTCCTGCGGCTGCGCTGGAAGGCCCCGGGCGAGGATACCTCAACCCTGGTCGAAACCCCGATTACCGGGACGGAAAGTGCGACGGATGAAACCCGTTTTGCCGCCGCCGTTGCGGGTTTTGGCCAGCTTTTGCAAGGGTCAGTCTACCTGAACGACTGGGGCTGGGATCAGGCGATTGCACTGGCGGTGGCCTCCCGCGGCGAAGACGCCTTCGGCTACCGCGCCGAAGCGGTGAACCTGATGCGCCTTGCCCAAAGTCTTGCCAACTAAGGAAAACGCCCCGGCCTTTCGGGGCCGGGGGCGACTTTCAGAAGGTCACGATCTGGTATCCGTCGCGGACGTAGCGCGACAGGTCCAGAACCCCGCCCGTGCCCGGAATGTCACCGTCCCTGACCAGGGTAAAGCCTGCCGCCGTCGCCGCCTCAGCCGCGCCAAACACCGTCGCGCAGCCGCAAGAGACACCGGCGACCCGGTCTTGCACTGCAAGGTAAAGCGCGTGCGCAGGGTGGTCTGGCGCGACGATCCGTGCGGGCCAACGCGTCCCGGCGGCCTGGAACACAAGGTCTACTTCAGCCTTTGAACGGGCCAGTTCCAGCGTCCGGAACAGGGCGTTGAACAGCCGTCCCAGGGCCTCCTCTCCTTCGGAGTTCGGGTCGGACATCACGACCACCGCAGTCTTCGACATGGGATCCTCCATTTTAGACCGATCATTCGGTAACTCTTGATTGACAAGCGTTCGGCACTCTGCCAGTCGTTATTTACCGTTCGTTCGGTAACAGGAGACGCCATGCCCCGCCCCCGCAGCATCGAAGAGGATGACCTGATCGCCCGCCTTGCCCGCGTCTTCCGCGAGGTCGGGTTCGAAGGGGCCTCTCTCTCACTCTTGGCGCAGGCGACCGGTCTGCAGCGGGCAAGCCTTTACCACCGCTTCCCCGGCGGCAAGCAGCAGATGGCCGAGGAGGTGCTGGCTACCACCGGCGCCTGGCTGGAGGAAAAGGTGCTGCGCGTCCTTGCCGGGCCGGGCCTGCCAAAGGACCGGCTGGCCGAGGTGATTGCGAACCTTGACGGGTTCTACGACGGTGGCGCGCAGGCCTGCCTTTTGAACATGCTCTCTGCCCCCCGCGCCCCGGATGGCCCGTTTGCCCCGGCGTCAAGGCGGCTTTCGCGG
>JAAUPC010000106.1 GCA_012036325.1 Paracoccaceae bacterium | reverse complement strand
CGCGCTACGCGGACCGGGTGTATCCGAGCTACGCGGGTGAGACCCCGAAGGACGTCCGTCGCGACGATGCGCGAGCTCGCCGCCGCGTTCCATATCGATCCCGTGCACGAAGACAACCCGCTGAAGCAAACTCAGTTTGCCTACTACAAGCTCGGTGACGGGCCGTTCTACGTCTTCTACACGCCGTTCCATCTGCCTCACATCCAGCTGCCTTCGACGATCGCGCGCGCCGTCATTCACTCGGACCCGACCGTCACGCCGTCGATGCGGCCGAAGATGGCGTTGACGGGATAAGTGCGCGCGGTGTCGCCGCGTCCGCTGACGCCATAGGCGTAATAGAGAAACCCGGCCGCGACGCCGACGACGCCGACGCCAGCGTGTACACGTTCCTGCGAAAGCCGAAGACGGGAACGAGCCGGGTGCTGTGCGTGCTGAACTTCACCCCGGTGGTGGTGGATCAGGACATCATCAACCTGACGATCAACGCGGCGGTGTCGCAGATCGACACGACCAACGGCTTTACCCAGGCGGACGGCACGGTCATCCCGGCCTTCCGGCAGCGTCTGACCACCACCACGGTGGAAATGCGTGATGGGCAAAGCTTTGCGATTGCCGGCCTTCTGCAGGACGACTTCCGCAACAACGCCTCGCAGGTGCCGTGGATCGGCGATCTGCCGGTTCTGGGGGCCTTGTTCCGCAGCGCGGACTACCAGCGCAGCCAGACCGAGCTTGTCATCATCGTGACCCCGCATCTTGTGACCCCGGTCTCGGGTGAGGCGCTGGCCCTGCCGACGGACCGTGTCCGCCTGCCGACCGAACGCGATCTCTTCCTGCGCGGTGAAGTTGCGAAATCCCCCAACGGTGGTGGAGCGGCGGGCGAAGTGGCCCGGCAAGACTTCAGCACCTCCTACGGCTATGTGATGGAGTAAGATGATGACCAGTACGCTTATCAAGCTGCTTGCCTCTTCCGCCCTCCTGGCACTGGCCGCCTGTGGTGAATCCTCGGCCAGCTGGGACCGCGAAGTCGGCTCGGAAGTGGACAAGGGCCAGTTTGGCAACGCCACGATGAACAATACCCTGATCCAGACGGGTCAGATCAGTTATACCGTCGCCCTGGCCGAGCGTTTCAACGCCGAGGTGCCGGACACGATCAACTTTGAGTTCAACAGCGCCGAGCTGTCGGAAGATGCCAAGGCCATCTTGAAGAAGCAGGCCGACTTCATCCGCCAGTTCCCGGAAGTGCGGTTCCGCGTCTTCGGTCACACCGACCTTGTCGGTTCGGCCGGATACAACCAGCGACTCGGCTTGCGCCGGGCACAGGCGGCGGTGGCCTATCTTTCCACGCTTGGCGTGTCACGGTCGCGGCTGGAAGCGGTCGTTTCCCGTGGCAAGACGCAACCGATCGTGCAAACGAACGAACCGGAGATGCGCAACCGTCGCACGGTGACCGAGGTTTCGGGCTTCGTCGAATCGCACCCGCTGGTGTTGAACGGCAAATATGCCGCGATCATCTGGCGCGAGTATGTGGACAGCGCCACTCGGGCTCCGGTTGCAGCCGCTACCGTGGCGGGCGTCGAAGGCTAAGCCTCAAAACAGCAAATGCGAAAGGCCGGGCCCCTGCCCGGCCTTTTCGTTTCCATATCGTGGTGAAATCCAAGATTCAGGCATTTTTAGCCCAATTCTCGCCACCATTCCTGACCAATGTCACCCTTGCAGAGAGTGGTGGCTGGCTATCGTCGTTGAGACGGTTGCAATCGACATTGACTTTGCCACACTCCGTTGGGGTCTGGCGAACCGGCCCCTGGAACTGAAAGGACGTGACGCGAGATGACGAGCAAAGCCACGGTACAAAGTGACCCCGCGCCAATCCTGGCCTGCACCATCTCGCGGGATGTGCAGCGCTTTGACCTCTTGATCGACGACATGGAACAGGAACTGGGCGAAGCCTGGGGCGACCTGAACTTCGAAGATGCGCTGGTTTTCCTCAAGCAGCCCGACAGCTCGGGCATGCAATTCGTCGCCATCGCTGTCGACAGCGAGGACGAAAGCGAACTGTCGAAGATGAACGACGTGATCAAGGCGGCGAAAGCCAAGAAGATCAAGGTTTTGCTGATCGCCAACCAAGTCAGCCCTTCGGTCCTGCACCAGATGCTGAAGCTTGGGGCCGATGACTTCGTACCCTACCCGCTGCCCGAAGGCGCGCTGCATGAGGCGATTGAACGCCTGCGCAAGCCCAGCATCGTCATGCCGGAAGGCTATGACCCCGAAACCGGCGTCTTCACCGGCATGACCAAGCCCAAGGGTGACCGCAATGGCGTGATCCTGCCGGTTCATGGCATGGCGGGGGGCGCGGGCGCCTCGACCTTTGCCGCGAACCTTGCCTGGGAATTGTGCCTGATCCCGGAATCGGAAGGCACCCGCGTCTGCATTATCGACCTTGACCTGCAGTTCGGCTCGATTGCCACCTACCTTGACCTGCCCCGCAAAGAGGCCGTGCTTGAAGTCCTGACCGATACGGCCGCGCTGGACGCAGACAGCCTTGTCAAGTCGATGCTGACCTTCAACGACAAGCTGCACGTCCTGACCGCGCCGACCGACATGCTGCCCTTGGAGATGATGCAGCCCGACGACATCGGCCGCATCCTTGACATGGCACAGGCCAACTTCGATTTCGTCATCGTCGACATGCCCTCCACCGTGGTCGGCTGGACCGAAGCGGTCCTGAACCGCGCGCATGTCTACTTTGCCCTGCTTGAGCTTGACCTGCGGTCGGCCCAGAACATCCTGCGCTTCGTGCGCGCCCTGAAGGCGGAAGCGCTGCCGCATGACAAGGTGCGCTATGTGCTGAACCGTGCGCCCAAGTTCACCGACCTTTCCGGCAAGGCCCGCGTCAAGCGCATGGCCGAAAGCCTGGATATCGACATCGAGGTGCAGCTTCCCGATGGCGGCGAACAGGTGACCCAGGCCAACGACCACGGCCTGCCCATCGCCGAAAACGCCGCGAAGAATCCGCTGCGCAAGGAACTGCAGAAACTTGCCAAGTCGCTGTACGATCTCAACAAATCTGCCGAAGTCGGCAGGGCGTGACAAAAAGGGGACTGACCCGTGTTTAGCCGCTTCTCCAAGACCAATCCCCCTGGGCGCGCTGGAACGCCGGCCCCGGCGGCCGCTGCCGTGGCGGAAAAGCAGGGCGTCAGTGCCCGTGCCGCAGCCCCGGTGTCGCAAAAGACCGCGGCCGAGGCTTTGGCCGCCGACCGCGACAAGAAGCGCAAGGAACGCCTGACCGAGCTTAAGGTCGAGATCCACAAGCGCCTTCTGGAAGACCTCAACCTTTCGGCGCTGGAATCGGCCAGCGAACAGAACCTGCGCCAGGAAATTGCCAACCTCGCCACCGAAGCGCTGGACGAGATGTCGGTCGCCCTGAACAAGGAAGACCGGCAGGCCCTTACCCAGGAACTTTATGACGAGGTGATGGGCCTTGGCCCGCTGGAGCCTTTGCTGAAAGACGACACGATCAACGATATTCTGGTGAACGGCCCCCGGCGTATCTTCGTCGAACGCGCCGGCAAGCTGGAACTTTCGGATGTCACCTTCCGCGACGAACGCCACCTTCTGCGCATCATCGACAAGATCGTGTCCGCCGTGGGCCGCCGCGTTGACGAACAGAACCCCTATTGCGACGCCCGTCTGCAAGATGGCAGCCGTTTCAACTGCATGATCCCGCCGATCGCGGTGGATGGCTCGCTTGTCTCGATTCGTAAGTTCAAGAAGGACAAGCTGCGGATTGACGACCTTGTCAAATTCGGCGCCTTCACCGACGAGATGGCCGCCTATCTGCAGGCCGCCGTCTCCTGCCGTCTGAACATCATCGTGTCTGGCGGTACGGGTTCTGGTAAGACGACGACGCTTAATGCGCTGTCCTCGTTCATCGACAACCATGAACGCGTGCTGACCATCGAAGATACCGCCGAACTTCAGCTGCAGCAGATCCACGTCGGCCGGATGGAAAGCCGCCCGGCCAACGTTGAAGGCAAGGGTGCCGTCACCCAGCGTGACTGTTTGCGCAACGCCCTTCGTATGCGCCCTGACCGTATCATCGTGGGGGAAACCCGCGGTGAAGAGGTCATCGACATGTTGCAGGCGATGAACACCGGCCACGACGGGTCCATGACCACGATCCACGCCAACAACCCGCGCGACGCGATCAGCCGTCTGGAAAACATGGTCGCCATGGCCGGGATCGAGATGCCGCTGAAAGCCATGCGGTCCCAGATCGCCTCGGCCGTCAACCTGATCGTGCAGGCCAGCCGTCTGCAGGACGGGACGCGCCGCATGACCTCGATCACCGAAATCACCGGGATGGAAGGTGAGGTCATCTCGATGCAGGAAGTCTTCCGCTTTGAACGCCTTGGGGTCGAACCCAACGGCCGCATCATCGGGCGGTTCAATGCGACCGGCATCCGGTCTTCCTATTCCGACCGATTCCGCCAGTGGGGCTTTGACCTGCCTGCCTCGATCTACGAACCGATCATCTGAGCATAGACATGGAAATCAGCGCAGCACCCCTGATCTATATTCTGATCTTCGTCGCCGTCGTGGTGATCGTCGAAGGCATCTATCTGACCGTCTTCGGCAAATCCATCAGCCTCAACAACCGGCTAAGCCGCCGTCTGACCCTGCTGGAGAAGAACGCCAACCGCGAACAGGTTCTGGAACAGCTCCGCAAGGAGATGAACCAGCACCTGAACGCGAAGAACATTCCGCTTTATTCGGTCTTCGCCAAAAAGGCGCAGCGCGCGAACATCGCGTTTTCACCGCAGCAGCTGATTGCGGTGATGGGTGTAGTGGCGGTGCTGGCCTTCTTCATGCTGACGCTTTTCACCAATGCCACGCCCGCCATCCGCGTGATCCTCAGCGTGGTCATGGGCGTTGGGGGCGTCTATTACTGGGTCAACAAGAAAGCCAAAAAGCGGATGGAGCTTCTGGAAGAGCAGCTGCCCGACTCCATCGAACTGATGGTCCGCAGCTTGCGCGTCGGTCATCCGTTCTCGGCCGCCATCGGCATTGTCGCCAAGGAAATTCCCGATCCCTTGGGCTCGGAATTCGGGGTCATCGCCGATGAGGCCGCTTATGGCCGCGATGTCACGGAATCGCTGAAGTCCTTCGCCGAACGCATGGACAGCCAGGACTTGCGCTTTCTTGCCGTGGCGGTGACGATCCAGCAAACCTCGGGCGGCAACCTGGCCGAGATCCTGGATGGCCTGTCCAAGGTGATCCGCGCGCGTTCAAGCTGTTCCGCCGGGTCCGCGCCATCACCGCCGAGGCGAAATGGTCGGGCATGTTCCTGTCGGCCTTCCCGATCGTGGCGCTTTTGATGATCATCGTCATCAAGCCCGACTATTACGACGGTGTCCGCGAAACCGCCGCATTCATCCCGGCCGCCCTGTTCGTGGGCGTTTTCCTTGTCATCAACATCATCTTCATGAAGGTGATGACCAACATCAAGGTGTGAGGTCAGCATGAACCCTTTCTCCGCCGCCAACACCTGGCTGGTCGACACGCTTGGCCCCTTGGGCCCGCTGATGGCGGTTGGCTTCCTTGGGATGCTTCTCATCCTCATCGCCCTGCCGACGGTGATGAAGCGCCAGCGCGACCGTTTCCGCGAGTTGAAAGATACCCAGCCCGGCTTGGCCGATGTCGACAAAAAGCGTGCCCTGCGCAAGGCGGACAAGGTCGACAAGCTGGAGCGCTTTGCCCATTTCCTGGAACCGCAGCAGAAAGATGAGCTTTCGGCCGCCAAGCTGAAAATGCTGCGCGCCGGGTATAACAACAAGAACTCGGTCCGCATGTTCCACGCCATGCAGTTCCTGCTTGGCATCGGCTTTCTCATCATCGGGCTGATCATGGCGCTGGTGAAGTCGATCAACGGTGAGCTGACGTCCAGCAGCATGCTGATCTATGCCCTGTTGCCCTGTGCCATCGGCTATTTCATCCCGCGGTACTGGGTGGATAAGCGGGTGCAGAAGCGGCAGGAAGAAATTATCCAGGGCTTCCCCGACGCGCTTGACCTGATGCTGGTCTGCGTCGAGGCAGGCCAGTCGCTTGACCAGTCCCTGATCCGCGTCGGCAAGGAAAGCCGCATGGGCTATCCGGCCCTTGCCGATGAATTCGACATGGTCGCGCAAGAGGTGAAGGCCGGCAAGGAGCGCGTCACCGTTCTCAAGGACATGGCCGAACGCGTCGGCGTTCCGGACGTTGCCTCATTCGTCACCACTCTGGTGCAATCGGCCACCTTCGGCACCTCGGTTGCCGAGGCTTTGCGTGTCTATTCCGCCGACATGCGCGACAAACGCATCATGCGGGCCGAAGAAAAGGCAAACATGTTGCCTACGAAACTGACCCTTGGCACTATGCTCTTCACGGTTCCGCCACTGCTGGTCATCCTGATCGGCCCGTCGATCCACGGCATCGCGACCATGCTGTTGGAGATGCGCCCCGGCGGCTGAGGGCAGAAGAAGGGTTGACGTTGCACCACCGGGTTTTCGCAGGTCTTCTGGTCAGTGCTGCGCTTTCGGCCTGCACCCCATCAGGCGGGGTGTCCCGCAACCTGCCCTACGGCGTTGACGCGCGGGGAGAGTCAGTCGATGGCCTGACCGTGGGCCACCGCCTGATGGATGCCGGGGAATATGAACTGGCGCTGAAAGCCTATTACCGCGCCGCTTCGGAAGAGGGGGCCACGGTTGACACCCTTTCTGCCCTGGGGTCCGCCAACCTTGCACTTGGGCGCCTTGGCCAAGCCGAACAGATCCTGCGCCGCGCGATCGAGGAAGACCCGACCTTTGTGCCCGCCCTGAACAACCTGGGCGTCGTCCTGATGGAGCGCGGCGAGATCGGCGAGGCGCGGTTGATCTTTCAGCAGGCTTTCGCTCAGGATAGTGGCCAAACAGACTCGATCCGCGAAAATCTGAAGCGCGCTATCGCCGCAAATGAAGCGGTCGTGTATGATCCGGCCGAAGAAGAAGATGGGTTCCGCCTCGTGCGGCGTGAAAAGGGGCGCTACGTCCTGCTTTCGCAGCTTTAGGCAAGGAACCTCGAGCAGTAGAACGAACCGAGCAGTCGTAAAAAAAGGACGCGAAAGATGCGCCACACTGGTCTAGTCATGCTGTGCCTTGGCGGTGCAGTGCTTCTGTCAGGATGTCAGCCCACTTCGGACGCGCAGGTCGAACGGGCGCTAGAAGACGTCAACCTGATCGACGAATCCAACCTGAATGACGTGATGCTGACCGTGGCCGACCCGGCCGAGGCGGTGAAGTATTTCACCGATGCCATTGCGATCAATCCCGAGCGCATTGACCTGAAGCGCGGTCTGGCAAAATCGCTGACCCGCGCGCAGAAACCGGCTGAAGCGGCGGTGATCTGGCGTCAGGTCGTGGCGCATCCGGAGGCCTTGCCGGAAGACCGCGTGATGCTGGCCGATACGCTGATCCGCTCCAACCAGTGGGCCGAGGCCAAGGCCGAGCTGAACTTGATCCCGCCGACCCATGAAAGCTTTGATCGCTACCGGATCGAAGCCATGGTCGCCGACGCGGACAAGAACTGGGCCAAGGCGGACAGTTTCTACGAAATTGCCGTCGGCCTGACGACGCGGCCCGCAAACACGCTGAACAACTGGGGTTTCTCCAAGCTGACCCGGGGCGAAAATGCCGCCGCCGAAAAGCTGTTTACCGAAGCGCTGACCCATGATCCGGCGCTTTACATCGCCAAGAACAACCTTGTTCTCGCCCGGGCGGCCCAGCGCAAATATGACCTGCCCGTCGTGCAGATGACCCAGACCGAACGGGCCGAGCTTCTGTATTCCATGGCTCTTGCCGCGATCAAGCAAGGCGACGTGAACGTGGGCAAGGGCCTTCTACAGCAAGCGGTGGAAACCCATCCGCAGCACTTCGAAGCCGCGGCCCGCAGTCTTGAAGCGCTTGATTCGAACGTGCAGCTCTGATGATAACCTCGACCGGCGCGCTGATCCTTCTGGTTCCCGTCCTGCCGATTGCCCTTTGGGTGTCCGGCAATGACATGAAGCACCTGAAAATCCCCAACAGGGCCGTGATGGCGCTTGCCGCCGTCTGGCCCTTGCTGGGCTGGCTGGCAGTGGCCACCTGGACGGCCTGGTTCTGGGGTTTTGCCTTGATGGCCATTGTGCTGGTGGCGGGCTATCTGTTGTATACGACCGGCACTTTTGGCGCTGGCGACGCTAAATATGCCGCGGCCATGGCGCCGATCTTTGTCGGGGCAGACATTGTGTCTCTTCTCCTCTTGATCGCCGCCTGCCTGATCGGCGCGCTGATTGCGCACCGGATCATGCGCAGGATTCCGGCGGTCGTGAAGATGACGCCAGACTGGAAAAGCTGGACCGAACGGCGTTATTTTCCGCTGGGGTTTGCATTGTCGGGGATTGTGGTCTTCTATCTTGTTGCCGCCATCTGGCCGCAAGTCTGACACAAGTCGCGTTTAGCCTGCAAATTCACGCAGTCTGCAGCCATTGTCCACGGAGCTTGTCGAATGAACGCTGAAGCCCCGGTGTCGAACGTCACGCCACCGACGTCACCCCGCAATCTGTCCGACACGGGCCTTTCCATCACGATGATGCGGGATATCCTGCTGAAATCCATGTTCCGGTCGAACCTTGACCAGGTGACCGCCATCTCCAAGCTGATCTGCCTGCCTGTGCCCTTGACCCAGGAACTGGTTGACTTGGCCCGTTCGCAAAAGCTTCTGACCGCGACTGGTACCATGCATGCCACTGCGGGCAACGAGATGGGCTATGAACTTACCGATGCCGGCAAGGCGCGCGCGCTCGATGCGCTGTCGCAGTCAGAGTATTACGGCGCGATGCCGGTGCCGCTGGAGCAATACTCGGTCCAGATCAAGCGCCAGTCGGTCCGCGACATCCGCCTGAACAAGGAACAGCTTTTGTCCGGCATGGGCCATCTGATCCTGCCGCCCGACCTGATTGACAACCTTGGCCCCGCGGTCACCTCGGGCCGGTCGATCCTTCTTTATGGTCCGCCCGGCAACGGGAAATCCTCGATCAGCCACGGCATCCGCGCCGCGCTGGGTGACAAGGTCTATGTCCCCCGCGCGATCGAATATTCCGGCCAGATCATCAGCGTTTATGACCCGATCGTCCATTCGGCGGCCGAAGCGAACGTCGATGACCCGAACTCCTTGCGCCGCACATCGAACAAGTATGACAACCGCTATGTCTTCTGCGAGCGCCCTTCGGTGATCACCGGTGGTGAATTGTCGCTTGAGATGCTGGATCTGAACTACAATCCCACCGCCCGTACCTATCAGGCGCCGCTGCAGTTGAAGGCAACCGGTGGCATCTTCATCATCGACGACCTTGGTCGTCAGCAGGAACCGCCGCAAAAGATCGTCAACCGCTGGATCGTGCCACTAGAAGAAGCGCGCGATATCCTTGCCCTGCAGTCGGGCGAGAAATTCACCGTGCCGTTTGACACGCTGGTCATTTTCTCGACCAACTTCCACCCGAACCAGATCTTCGACGGCGCGGCCCTGCGGCGTATCTTCTTCAAGATCAAGATTGACGGCCCCAGCCAGGAAAACTTCCTGAAGATCTTCGCCATGGTTGCCCGCAAGAAGAAGATGCCGCTGGACGAACAGGCACTGATGTATCTGATGAAGGTCAAGTTCCCGACGATCGAGAACAACTACGCGAACTATCAGCCGGTGTTCCTGATCGACCAGATGATCTCGGTCTGTGAGTTCGAGAACATCCCCTATCAGATGACGCCCGAGCTGATCGACCGTGCCTGGGGCAACATGTTCGTGCGTCAGGAAGATATCGCGCACTGATCCTCAGGGGCCAAATTTCTACTCACGAATTTGGGGCGTCACGCGAAAACCGTGACGCCCTTTTCCGTGACCAGAGCGTTCAGTCGCTGGTCGGTCGCGTCAATTGGCACCTCGGCCACTTCTTGCGCGGCGAAGGCAAAGCCCACCGCCAGCACCGGCCCCTTCGCCCGCAGCCCCTCCAAGGTCCGGTCATAGAACCCGCCGCCATAGCCCAGCCTGTAGCCCCGCGCGTCCCAGGCAAGAAGCGGCACGATGAGCACCTGCGGCTCGACCCAGGGCCCGGTCTCGGGGATCAGCGCCTTGAACGCCCCTTCGACCATCCGGCACCCCGGGGTCCATTCGCGAAACCGCAGGGGAAGGCCCTTGCCGATGATCACCGGCACACCCACCGGACCCTGATGCGCGGCCATCGCGGGCAGCGGGTCGATCTCGGTCCGCATCGGCATGTATCCCGACAGGGTCTTGCCCACCTGCCCTGCCAGATAATCCGCGAGAATTTCGGCCGCCTGCCCTGCC
>JAAUPC010000105.1 GCA_012036325.1 Paracoccaceae bacterium | reverse complement strand
CGGGCGCACATGCCCGCCCAGAATGTTCTGCTCCCAGATCGTTTTCGCGGCCGCTTCCGGCGTGCCGGTCGCGATCTGGCGGATGAAGAGCGGGATGTCGATTGAGGTCGGGCAGGCCGTGATGCAAGGCGCATCGTGGCAGAAGTAGCACCTGTCCGCCGCGACCCGCGCCTCATGCCGGTCAAGGGGCGGCGTGTGGTCGTTGAAGTTCGCGGCATAGGCGGCGGCTGGCAGGCGACCCGGAACAATGCCGGGCGTCAGCGGGCTGTTCGTCATCGGACCCAATGTCCTCCCTGTTTCTCTTTCCCGAAGGCTGGCACAGGTCATTTTTTTTATCAAATGGTAAAACTTCTGCTGCCAGGGAAAATTGCGCCAACCCCCGCGCAGGCCGCGATCTGCCGCTTTTGCAGGCACTGCTTTCGCGCCTTTTCAGCCCCGCCCCCCTCGCGTATAAGCGCCCCACACCAGAGTGCGGCTTCGCACGACAGGGCCAAGCCAGGCCCGAGGCAGAAACCAGAGGACGGCATGAGCAAGCAGACAACCGACACGGATGTGGCCTTCATCTCGGCATTGGCCGAGCTTCTGAACAAGAATGACCTGACCGAACTGTCGGTCAAGCGCGAGTATGGCGAGGATGACAGCCTTGAAGTGCGCGTGGTCAAGCAGGCCAATGTCGTGACGGTAACCGCTGCCGCCCCTGCCCCGGCCCAGCACTATGCGCCCGCCGCTGTTGCAGCTGCCGCCCCGGCCCCCGCCGCCCCGGAAGATCCGGCGCAGCACCCCGGGGCCGTCACCTCGCCCATGGTGGGCACAATTTACCTGTCGCCCGAACCGGGTGCCGCCGCCTTTGTCACCATCGGCGGGCAGGTTACCGCAGGCCAGACCGTCCTGATCATCGAGGCGATGAAGACGATGAACCACATCCCCGCGCCCAAATCCGGGGTGGTCAAGCGCATTCTGGTCGAGGATGGCTCGCCCGTCGAATACGGCGCGCCGCTTATGATCATCGAGTAAGCGCAGATGTTTGAGAAAATCCTGATCGCCAACCGGGGCGAGATTGCCCTTCGCGTGATCCGCGCCTGCCGCGAGATGGGGATCAAGTCGGTCGCCGTGCATTCCACCGCCGACACCGACGCGATGCATGTGCGGATGGCGGACGAATCCGTCTGCATCGGCCCGGCACCCAGTTCGGAAAGCTATCTGAACAAGGCCGCGATCATCAGCGCTTGTGAAATCACCGGCGCGCAGGCGGTGCATCCGGGCTATGGCTTCCTGAGCGAGAACGCGAGTTTCGCGCAGGCGCTGGAAGACCACGGTCTGACCTTCATCGGGCCATCGGCGGAACATATCCGCATCATGGGCGACAAGATCACCGCCAAGGAAACCGCCAAAGCGTTGGGGATTCCGGTGGTGCCGGGGTCCGAAGGCGGGGTGGCGGACTTCGAAATTGCGATGAAGGCGGCGGAAGAGATCGGATTTCCGGTCATCATCAAAGCCACCGCTGGCGGCGGCGGTCGCGGCATGAAAGTCGCGAAGGACGCGTCTGAGCTGGAGATGGCCTTCCGCACCGCGCGGAGTGAGGCGAAGAACGCCTTCGGCAATGACGAAGTCTATATCGAAAAATACCTGCAGAAACCCCGCCACATCGAGATTCAGGTCTTCGGTGACGGCAAAGGCCGCGCGGTCCATCTGGGCGAACGCGACTGCTCTCTCCAGCGCCGCCACCAGAAAGTGTTTGAAGAGGCCCCCGGCCCCGCCATCACCCCGAA
This sequence comes from Paracoccaceae bacterium, assembly GCA_012036325.1. Classification (GTDB taxonomy): domain Bacteria; phylum Pseudomonadota; class Alphaproteobacteria; order Rhodobacterales; family Rhodobacteraceae; genus Tabrizicola. The sequence goes on along the minus strand of JAAUPC010000105.1, from coordinate 8,639 downwards.
GATGCGGGCCGAAATCGGCGCGATCTGCGCCAATGCGGTGGCCAAGATCAACTACATCGGCGCGGGCACGGTTGAGTTTCTGTATGAAGACGGCAAGTTCTACTTCATCGAGATGAACACCCGCCTGCAGGTCGAACACCCGGTCACCGAATACATTTTCGGCGTTGACCTCGTGCGCGAACAGATCCGGGTGGCGGCTGGGCTTGGCATGTCGTTTGCTCAAGACGAACTTGAGATCAACGGCCACGCCATCGAGGTCCGGATCAACGCCGAGAAACTGCCGAATTTTGCCCCCTGCCCCGGCAAGTGCGCACCTTCCACGCGCCGGGCGGTCTTGGCGTGCGGATGGATTCCGCGCTCTATGGCGGCTATTCGATCCCGCCCTATTACGACAGCCTGATCGGCAAGCTGATCGTCCATGGCCGCGACCGGCCCGAGGCCCTTGCCCGCCTTCAGCGCGCGCTGGGGGAGTTGATCATCGACGGCGTGGACTCCTCGATCCCGCTGTTTGACATGCTGCTGGCGGAACCCGAGATCCAAAGCGGCGACTACAACATCCACTGGCTGGAAAAGTGGCTGGCCAAGCAGTTCGGCACCTGACAGACCGGGGCGCCCTTTCAGGGCGTCCCGACGCAAAGGCTTGCGACCGTTAATGCAAGATCCTTCGAAGGATTTTGGCCTTGGCCGACGACCTTATTCCCGAAACCTTGCTGCAGGCCTATGCGATGGGGATCTTTCCCATGGCCGAAAGCCGTGATGACCCCGAAATCCACTGGGTTGACCCGCGCAAACGCGGCATCCTGCCGCTGGAAGGGTTTCATCTATCCCGGTCGCTGGCCCGGCGGATGCGGCGGTCAGGGTTGACGGTCACGGTTGACCAGTCCTTTGACGAGGTGGTGACCGCCTGTGCTGCGCGGGGGGAAACCTGGATCAGCCACCGCATCCAGACGCTTTACGGCCAGCTCCACCGCAGGGGCTTTGCCCATAGTGTTGAGGTGCGGCAAGACGGCGCCTTGGTTGGCGGGGCCTATGGCGTGGTTCTGGGGGGGGCGTTCTTCGGCGAAAGCATGTTTTCGCGGGTGACGGATGCGTCAAAGATCGCGCTCGCCCATGCGGTGCACCGGCTGCGGGCGGGGGGGTTCAGCCTTTTTGACACGCAGTTCCTGACGCCGCATCTGGCCAGCCTTGGCGCGGTCGAAATCCCCCGGGCCGACTATCACCGCCGCCTGGCCGCAGCTCTGGCGCAGCCCGCCAGTTTCAATCCGGAGGGTTATTCGTCGCCGGTAGTCTGGCCTTCCGGGGCTTCGGGTAGCACGCAGGACAACACCCAGACATCATAGCGCGGATGATCCAGCGCCGACAACGCCGGGGAGGAAGCGACCATCCAGCCGGTGAAGATCGTCGACTGCGTCACCTCTTCGACCACGGTCAAATGGGCGCTTGCGTCTGAGGTCGGGTTTGCGGCCGGGTAGCGGCAACTATCGAGCCGGACCAGAAGGCGGCCAAACTGAGCCGCCTGGCCCCGGCTGAGGCTGACATCGCCGGTTTCGCTGGTCAGCTTGTCCAGAAAGCGCAGCGTGGCACCCTCCGCCTCGGCATAGTCCTGCGCCATGGCAGGGGCTGCCAGCAGGCAACCAAGCGCCAGCCACAGGCCCTTCATGGGGCGGCCGCGTCATCTGCCGGGGCGTCACCACCGCCGACGAATTTCAGAAGAAGGGTGATCAGGCTGACCGCGCCCTGAGTATCCTCGATCTCGGCCCCGGGCTCAAGGTTTTCAAGCGCCCCGCCCGGCAAAACCTCGATGAAGTTTCCGCCCAGAAGCCCTTCGGAAGACACAAGAATTGTCGAATCGACCGGCAACAACACATCTGCCCGCATGCTGATCCTGGCATCGGCGAAGAAGGTGGCGGGGTTCAGCGTCATGTCGGTGACGGTGCCGACCTTGACCCCCGCCAGCCGCACATCCGACCCGACGCTGATCCCCTCGATCGACCGGAAGCTTGCGGTCAGCGGATAGGTTTCCGGCTGCGCCAGCAGGCCCGAGCCCTGGGCCGCGTAGACCGCAAAACCGATTGCCACGGCCAGAACCGCCGCCCCGGTCAGAATCTCTGCCTTTTCGTAGGCCATCACTCGGGCTGCCATGCCTCATAATCCTGCCGCGCGACCGGGTCGGCGCGGCGGATCGATCCGGGTGGGGCATAGGCGGCGACCGTGCCGGTCAGGTTTTCCTGGTGCGGCTTTTCCCAGGGTTTCTTCTTCAGCGGCGCTTCGGTCGGGGGCTGGTCCCAGGTATGGTGCAACCAGCCATGCCAGTCGGGCGAGACGCGGGACGCCTCCATCTCACCGTTGAAGATCACCCAGCGGCGTTTGCCGTCGCGGGTCTGGTAGAAGGTGTTTCCGGCCTCATCCTGGCCCACCTTTACACCCTTGCGGCTGGTGAAGATCTGGGTGCCGATGGTCTGGCTGTTCCACCAGGTCAAGAGGCGCTTGAGGAAGTACATGGGCGGTCTCCGCTTCGGTTGCCCCTGATATGGCGGAAAGACGGGGCAAGGTCTAGGGCCAAGCCGATGGCAGCGGCGGTGCGGCGCCCAAGAAATAGGGCGGACCCGAAGGCCCGCCCGATTGTCTTTACGGCCAGTCCCTCAGGCCTTGACCGGCTCTTTCTTCTTGGTCTCGGTGTAGACAAGCATCGGCTTGGCGCCGTTGTTCACCGCCTCATCCTTGACCACGACCTCTTCGACCCCGTCCATGCCAGGGAGTTCGAACATCGTGTCCAGAAGGATATCCTCCATGATCGACCGAAGGCCCCGCGCGCCGGTCTTGCGCTTAATTGCGCGCTTGGCGATGGCGATCATCGCGTCCGGGGTGAAGGTCAGCTTGACGCCCTCAATCTCAAAGAGGCGCTGGTATTGCTTGACCAGCGCGTTCTTGGGTTCGGTCAGGATGGTGACCAGCGCCGCTTCGTCCAGATCAGTCAGGGTGGCAATCACCGGCAGACGGCCGACGAATTCCGGGATCAGGCCGAATTTCAGCAGATCTTCCGGTTCCAGTTCCTTGAAAAGCTCACCAACGCTGCGTTCCTCCGGCCCCTTCACATCAGCGCCAAAGCCGATGCCTGAGCCTTTGTTGCGCTGTGCGATGATCTTTTCCAGACCCGCAAACGCGCCGCCGCAGATGAAGAGGATGTTCGTCGTATCCACCTGCAGGAATTCCTGCTGCGGATGCTTGCGGCCCCCCTGTGGCGGGACGCTGGCAACGGTGCCTTCCATGATCTTCAGAAGTGCTTGCTGGACGCCTTCGCCCGAGACATCCCGTGTGATCGAAGGGTTGTCGGACTTGCGGGTGATCTTGTCGACCTCGTCAATATAGACGATCCCGCGCTGCGCGCGTTCGACGTTGTATTCGCTGGCCTGCAGCAGTTTCAGGATGATGTTTTCCACATCCTCACCCACGTAACCGGCTTCGGTCAGCGTGGTGGCATCCGCCATCGTGAAGGGCACATCCAGAATGCGCGCGAGGGTCTGGGCCAGAAGCGTCTTGCCGCAGCCCGTGGGGCCGATCAGCAAGATGTTCGACTTTGACAGTTCGATATCGGTTTTCGACGTGTGGTTCAGCCGCTTGTAGTGGTTGTGCACCGCGACCGACAAGACGCGCTTGGCATGGATCTGGCCGATCACATAGTCGTCCAGCACCTTGCAGATTTCGCGCGGCGTCGGCACCCCGTCCGAAGACTTCAGACCGGTGGTCTTCGTCTCCTCGCGGATGATGTCCATACACAGTTCAACGCATTCATCGCAAATGAAGACCGTGGGCCCCGCGATCAGCTTGCGCACCTCGTGTTGGCTTTTGCCACAGAACGAGCAGTAGAGCGTATTCTTGCTGTCGCCGCCGGAATTGTTCGCCATCGTCATCCTTTGCCGCCCTGCCCCTTTGCGGGCGTCGGGCCATCCCAGACTGCTGTTGTGGAATCCTAGGACAAGGCCAAGGGTTCCACAATGTCAAATCGCCGTGACAGGCACCACTCACGTGGCCGTGTCCTCCGCCTTGCCACGGCTTTCCACGATCTCGTCGATCAGGCCCCAGGCCTTGGCCTCTTCCGCCGACATGAAGTTGTCACGCTCCAACGCTGCCTCGACCGTCGCCAGGTCCTGCCCGGTATGGCGCACATAGATGTCATTGATCCTGCGCTTGATCTTTTCGGTTTCGCGCGCGTGGATCATGATATCCGTCGCCTGTCCCTGATAGCCGCCTGATGGCTGGTGCACCATCACCCGGCTGTTCGGCAGTGAAAACCGCATGCCTGGATGGCCGGCCTGCAGGATCACAGACCCCATCGAGGCCGCCTGCCCGATCACCAGCGTGCTGACCTTGGGCTTGATATACTGCATCGTGTCATAGATCGACAGACCGGATGTCACCACGCCGCCGGGGCTGTTGATATACATGCTGATTTCCTTGGACGGATTCTCCGCCTCAAGGAACAGCAACTGCGCGCAGATCAGGCTCGACATCCCATCATGGAATGGCCCGGACAGGAAAATGATCCGCTCTTTCAGCATGCGGCTGAAGATGTCATAGGCCCGCTCACCCCGGCTGGTCTGTTCGACGACCATCGGGACGAGGGTGTTCATGTAGTGGTCAACGGGATCGCGCATCGGTGCCTGCCTTCGGTATCTCGCGAGGAATATCGCCGGAGTATTGCCAGAGTCTTAGTGGGGCGGAACGGGGGCTGCAAGGGCGGGTCGCGCGAATTCAGTCCAAGCCCTCTCAGCGCCCGCCGCTTCCGTCCCGGCCGAACACCCGCCACGCCAGCAGCACCCGCGCAAAGGCCGTCACCAGACAGAGGCCGCCGAAAATCCAGGCGGCTGGGGCAAAAACCCATGGCACGAAAGCGAGAAGGACGAAAAAGACGATCGTCTCGCTTCCTTCCAAAAGGCCGGCGGTGAAATACAGCGACTTTTCACCCCGGCTGGTCGTCTCCATCCCGCGCTTGGCGGCAAGGATGGCATAGCCGAGGAATGTGGCACCGTTGACATAGAAGGTCAGGAGCAAAAACGCCCCGGCAGCGCCGTTGGCCATGGGGTCGCGCAGCACAAAGGCCAGCGGGATCGCCGCGTAGAAGGCAAAGTCGCACACGATGTCCAGATAGCCACCGAAATCCGTCTTGCCGGATGCGCGCGCCACCGCCCCGTCCAGCCCATCAGCCAGACGACTGGCCAAAAGCGGCACCACGACCAGAAGCCCCGAAAGCCCGACGGCCAGAATCCCCGCGGCCAAAAGCCCAAGACCAAGACCCGCAAACGTCACCGCGTTGGCTGACGCCCCCCGCGCCGCCAGCCACCGCCCACTGCGGTTCATCGGGGGATCAATCACCCGCGGATCAGCCCGTCCAGCATCTTTCCTCCTACAGGTCGGCGTATTGTCGCCGGGCCGGGCTGACATGGAAAGTCACGTTTCGAAGATGCATTGACACACCCGGCCGCCACCATGTTTCCCTACTTCCCCACCATTGCGCCAGATTTCGGCCCAAGTGCTGTGGGATCACGATGGCAAGTCCTGATACGAGAGCGCGATGCCCCTGCACACAACCCTGACGGTTCTTCTGTTTTGCCTGGCCCTGGTTGGCCCGGCCTTCGCCTGCAACGTCCCCGGCAATGCCAAGGCCCTGCAGGCCGAGGTGCTGACAAACCTCAACTCCGAACGCAAGGCGCAAGGGCTGGCCCCGCTGAAGATGTCGGCCAAGCTGACCAAGGCCGCGCAGGGCCATGCCTGTGACAATGCCAAGCGCCAGTCGATCAGCCATACCTCCTCGGATGGCGGCACGCTGAAAACCCGGCTCCGCAAGGCGGGCTATGCCTTCCGCACTGCCGCCGAAAATACCGGCCGCGGCTTTGCGTCGGGCACGCGGGCGGTGCAGTGGTGGATGAATTCCCCCAAACACCGTGACAACATCTTGTTGCGCAAAGCGCGTGAGGTTGGGATCGGCATTGCCGTCAGCCCGGCCCCGGACAGCAAGCTGCACTGGATCCTGGTGGTCGGCGCGGGACGTTAAGGGTCTGGGCGGTAACGGCGCTGACCGCCTAGCGCGCAATCATCAGGTCAGCCCGCAGCCCCCCCAGCCGGTCCGACCGCGACAGCCGCAGCGTCCCGCCATGGCTAAGCGCGATGTCCGACGCGATCGACAGCCCAAGCCCCACCCCGCCGCCCCGGTTCGGATCGCGGGATTGCTCCAGCCGGGTAAAGGGGCGCAGCGCCTCGTCCCGCTGATCCTCCGGTATGCCGGGGCCGTTGTCTTCGACGCTGATCCGCAAACTGCGGTCCAGAAACTCAACCCGCACCTCGACCACGCTGCCATAGCGCTGCGCATTCGACACCAGGTTCTGCACCGCGCGTTCCACCGCCTGTGGCCGCAGTTCCACGGGTTCTGCCCGGCCCGTCACATCGGCCAGTTGCACGCCGTCCCCCGCCTTTGCCACCACGCCTTGCACCAGCGCCAGGGCATCCGTAGGGGCCGAGCCTTCCATCGCATCGCCCCGCACGAAGGCGAGGAATTCGTCCACCATCCGCTCCATCTGGATGACATCGCTTTGCAAGGCGGCCACCTCGGCATCTTCGGGCATCAGCGACAGGCCCAGCCTCAGCCGGGTCAGGGGCGTGCGCAGATCATGACTGACACCAGACAGCATCAGCGTGCGCTGTTCGATCTGCCGGTCGATCCGCGCCCGCATGTCAAGGAAAGCCCGCCCCGCCGCCCGTACCTCAAGCGCGCCACGCGGCCGGTAGGGCACGTTGCGGCCCTTGCCGAAATCCTCGGCCGCGCGGGCCAGTTTGGTGATCGGGCGCAACTGGTTGCGCAGGAACATGTAGGCAATCACTGTCATCAGGATCGAAGTGAAGATCATCAGCACCAAAAGCTGATGCGGGTTGGTCGCCGACATCCGCCGCCGGCTCAGTTCCGCCTGCAGGGGCCCATGCCTTGTGTCAAAGCGCAAGGACACGATCCGATTTTCATCCGTGACATCCGCCGCCACCAGCCCTGGCAGCTGGTCGTGCAGCGTCTCGACGATCACCTGCCCGGAAAGATCCAGCGTTCCGATCTCGTCCACCAACGGCGCATCCGGCCCGGCGGGCAGAGCCAGCGTCACTGCCAAAGCCTGCGCCAACCGGAAAACGCCCTCACGCGCAGCGTCTGCCGTGGGGGCGGCCTCGATTTCCGCCAGAAGAAAGGCCAGATCGATCGCCACCCCTTGCGTCATCTGCCGCGTCACGCCTTCATAGTGGCGCTGAATGAACGCAGTCGACACGACAAGCTGGATCGCCACGACAGGCACGATCAGGATCAGCGCCGCGCGGCCATAAAGACTTCGGGGAAGAACACGTTGCAGGATCGACATCAGGGATCAGCTTACGCGCCGCACCCCGGCATGGGAAGGGCAGACCGCCCGCTCGCGCGATGAGCGTCAGTGACCCGCCCCTGCGCTGCCTTACCGCCGCCAACCCGTCACCCCTGACCGGGGCCGGCACGAACACCTATCTGGTGGGCGCGACTGACCTTGCCGTGATCGACCCCGGGCCTGACCTGGCCGAGCATCTGACCGCCATCCTTGCCACCGTCGGCCCGGGCCAGCGCATCAGCCATATCCTTGTGACGCATGCCCATCTGGACCATTCGGCCCTTGCCCCCCGTCTGGCCGCATTGACCGGCGCGCCGGTGCATGCCTTCGGCGACGCCCATGCCGGGCGCTCAGCCCAAATGGCTGCACTGGCCCCGCATCTGCCCCCGGCTGGGGAGGGACTGGATCTGGCCTTTCAGCCAACGCACCTCCTTGCCGACGGCGGAACCCTCTCTGGCCCGGACTGGGAACTTCACGCCCACCACACCCCCGGCCATCTTGGCGGGCATCTGTGCCTCGCTCTCGGACGGGTGCTGTTTTCGGGTGACCATGTGATGGGATGGGCCACCAGCATCGTCGCGCCGCCGGATGGCGACATGGGGGATTACATGGCCTCACTCGCCCGGCTGCAGAAGGGGGACTGGCAGCGCTTCCATCCCGGCCATGGGCCCGCCGTAGAGGACCCCGCTGCCCGGCTGGCGCAGCTTGTCGCCCACCGCCGCGCGCGTGAGGCGGCGATCCAGGATCAGCTAGCGAGCGGCCCCGACCATATCCCGTCCCTGACCCGCCGCATCTACCAGGATATTCCCGCAAGCCTGTTGCCAGCGGCTGAGCGGAACGTTCTTGCCCATCTCATTGATCTGGCATCCAGAAACCTTGTCAGCGCCGAACCCGCATTGCACCCCGACGCCCGTTTTTCACGCCTTTGACCGCCCCGGCATTTTCCCGGCGTTTGCCCCTTTACGCCCCCAGACGGGCTTGCTATACGGCCCCCGTGTTCCGGCGTAGCTCAGCGGTAGAGCAGTTGACTGTTAATCAATTGGTCGTAGGTTCGATCCCTACCGCCGGAGCCATAAATATTTAGAATTTATGGCTTATTCCGTATACCTTTGCATGCGTCCACCGGTTCGTGTCGGGCGCAGGGATGATTCAGTATCCTGAGCTTTGGGCAGGATGGTCACAGTTGGAGACACGATGCCCTGCCGCGCCGCTCGGGTATGCCACGGATGTGTCGTCGCCCGCACC
>JAAUPC010000104.1 GCA_012036325.1 Paracoccaceae bacterium | reverse complement strand
GGCGCGGCAGAGGGCGCGATCAAGGCGCGTGTCGCCTCTCTCGTCTACTTCGGCACCGACACGCATTGCCACCTGCACCTGGCCGACGGCACTGAGGTGGTTGCCCGCCTGCAAAGCCCGGCGGATGGCGAAAGCGGCCTTGTCCAGGGGCAAGAGGTCGGCATCACCTTCGTCCCAGGTGCTGCGCAAAGGGTTGAGGAATGAGCCCCGCCGAGGAGAATGCCATCAGATCCTCGGCACGCACCGGCTGGCTGTTGTCAACGCCCGCGCTGGTGATCCTGTTCATCGCCGCAGCCGGGCCGCTGATCATCGTCGTCATCTATTCTTTCCTGACCCCCGGCCAGCACGGCAACGTGGTCTGGGACTTCTCGACCGATGGCTGGGTCGGTGTCTTGTGGTCCAAGGACATCTTCACCGGGGAATGGGCGCTGGCTGACGCGCATCTGGCGATCTTCTGGCGCTCGCTTTGGCTGTCCTTCTTGACCACGGCCTTCACCTTTTTGGTGGGCTTCCCCATGGCCTGGTTCATCGCCACGCGGCCCGCGAAGGAACGCGCGCTCTGGCTTTTCCTCATCACCATCCCGTTCTGGACCAACCTTCTGATCCGCACCTACGCGATCAATGAGGTGCTCAGGAAAGAAGGCCTGATGAACACCGTCCTCATGGGCCTTGGGATCACCGACACGCCGATTGAGGTGCTTTATACCCAGACCGCGATCTTCATCGGGATGACCTATGTCTACCTTCCCCTGATGGTCCTGCCCCTCTTCGCCGCCATCGACCGCTTTGACATGAAACTTCTGGAGGCGGGCTATGACCTTTACGCTAGCCGGATGCAGGTCTTGCGGCGGGTGATCCTGCCGATCGTCAAGCCCGGGATCATCGCGGGCTCTATTCTGGTCTTCGTCCCCTCACTTGGGGCCTATGTCACGCCGCGCGTTCTTGGCGGCGGCAAGCAGATGATGATCGGCAACTTCATCGAGTTGCAATTCCTGCAGGGCAAGAACTGGCCCTTGGGCGCGGCGCTGTCCATGCTGCTGCTCATGATCGTGATGGTCGCCCTTCTGGTCTATGTCCGCTATGCCAACAAAGGCGCGTCGCATGGCTGAGCGGGGGTTTCAGGTCGCCCGCCTGCCGGGCTTTGCCATCACGGCGATCGTGGTCTTAGTGGCGCTTTACCTGCCAATCTTCACGCTGGTCGCCTATTCCTTCAACGCCAGCACCTCGCTGGCGGTCTGGGGCGGTTTTTCGCTCGATTGGTACGCCAAGGCCTGGGACAACCAACAGGTCAAGGATGCGACGATCCGCTCGCTCATCATTGCCAGCTTCGCGGCCGTGATCTCGACCACCGTCGCCACGATGGCGGCCCTCGGCACCACGCGCCGCCGCGCCTTCAAGGGCCAGACCTTCATCTATGTGATGATCAACCAGCCGTTGATGGTGCCGGAAATCGTGACCGCCGTGGCGCTGATGATCGTCTTCGGTCTCATCAAGGTCTGGCTGACCAGTATCGGCATGGGGGGCCTGACAACCGGGCTTGGCTACCTGATCCTGGCCCATTCCGCCTTCTGCATCCCCTTTGCCTATCTTCCCATCCGCGCGCGGCTGGAAGGGATGGACCTGACGCTGGAAACCGCCGCTGCCGACCTTTACGCCACCCCCTGGCAGACCTTCCGCCGGGTGACGCTGCCGCTTCTGGCCCCGGGCATGATCGCCGGCGCAATGCTGGCCTTCGTCATCTCCCTCGATGACGTGGTGATTACCGAGTTTGTGAAATCCGGCGGGCAGGATACCCTGCCCACCTACATGCTGGGCCAGATGCGCCGCCAACTGACCCCTGAAATCAACGCCGTCTCGACCATGCTTCTGGGCCTGACGGTGGTGCTGCTGACCGCGTTCTTCCTTCTGACGCGCAAGAAAACCTGAGAAAACCAACTGGGAGACATCTGATGAAAAGACTGTTGACTGCAACCGCACTTCTGATGGCAACGACGGGGCTCGCCTCTGCCGAAGGCGTGCTGCAACTTTACAACTGGGGCAACTACACCTCGCCTGAGCTTCTGGAGAAGTTCAAGGCCGAGACGGGGATCACCGTCACTGTGACCGACTATGACAGCAACGACGTGGCCCTCGCCAAGATCGAGGCTGGCGGCCACGGCTTTGACCTTGTGGTCCCCTCGGCCAACTATGTGAAGATCTTTGCGGACAAGGGCCTGACGGTGCCCCTGGACCTCGCCCGCCTGCCCAGCCACGCCAACATCGCTCCGGAATGGATGAATGTGGATTGGGACCCGGGCCGCGCCAACTCGATCCCGTGGCAGTGGGGCACGGTCGGCGTGGCCGTCGATACCGCCATCTACAGCGGCGACATCAACACCAGCGCCGTCTGGCTGGAGGTTCCGGATGAGCTGAAGGGCAAGATCAACGTCGTCCCCGAGATGACCGACATTGTGACGCTCGCAACACTGTACTACGGCGGTGAGCCCTGCACCGAAGACCTTGCCGTCCTGCAAAAGGTCCGCGATGGCCTTCTGGCCGCCAAGCCGAACTGGATCGCCATGGATTATGGCGCGACTGAAAAGATGTCGAACAAGGACTGGGCAGCGTCGGTCAACTGGAACGGATCGACCATGCGCATCCGCGAGAACCTGCCGACCGTGGCCTACGGCTATCCGAAAGAAGGCTACACCCTGTGGATGGATTCTGTGATGCTGCTGAAAGACGCGCAGAACGTGGATGAAGCCTACGCCTTCATGGACTTCATCCTGAAGCCGGAAAACGCGGCGCTGATCTCGAACTTCGCGAAATATGCCAACGGCGTCACCGGGTCTGAACCCTTCATGGACCCAGCAATGGCGACGGCCCCCGAAGTGATCATCCCCGAAGAGTTCAAGGCCAATGGCGTTTTCATGCCGGTCTGCAGCGAAAAGGCGCGGGAGTACATGACCGCGATCTGGACGGAACTGCAGAAGTAAGCGCCCGGTTGACCTGTCAGAGCGGGGGGTTCACATCCCCCAGTTCCGGCCCGGCCACGGGCCGGGCGCTCTTCGCGGAAACCCTCCACTGGAGGGTTTCTGATCGCTCATCGCCCCCCCGTGGGATATTTGTGGACGAAGAATGATGCGGGAATGGTCTGCGACCCAACTGTCAGCCGCGATCCACGCCCGCAAAGTCGCCCCGTCCGAGGTGATGGCAGCCCATCTGGCGCAGGTGGCGGCGGTGAACGGTGCAGTCAACGCACTGGTGTCGCTGGGCGACCCCGATCCGCTGATGGCCAAGGCGCGGGCGCTGGACAATGTCGCACCCGCGGGCTGGCTGCATGGCATTCCCTTTGCTGTCAAGGACCTGGTGGCAACGGCGGGTCTGCGGACCACCTGGGGCTCCCCTGTCTATGCTGACCATGTGCCCCTGAAGGACGACCTCGTCGCCGCCCGCCTGCGCGCTGCCGGGGCGATCTTCACCGCCAAGACCAACGTGCCGGAATGGGGCCAGGGCTCGCACAGTTTCAACCCGGTTTTCGGCGTCACCCGCAACCCCTTTGACCTGACGCGCACCGCTGGCGGGTCCTCAGGCGGGGCGGCGGCGGCGCTTGCCACCCGGATGGTCTGGGTCGCTGACGGGTCCGACATGATGGGCTCCCTCCGCAACCCCGCCGCCTTTTGCAACGTCTACGGTTTCCGCCCGACCTGGGGGCTGGTGCCGTCAGATGCCGAAGGGGACACCTACCTCTCCACCCTTTCCACTGAAGGCCCGATGGCCCGCACCATCGAAGACCTTGCCCACCTCCTGACCGTGCTGGCCGGCGAAAACCCCGCCGTCCCCTTCCCCCGCGCCCTTCCTGACCTCACCACCCTCGACCGTGACATCAAAGGCCTCCACATCGGCTGGCTGGCCGACTGGGGCGGTGCTTACCAGATGGAGCCGGGCATCATCGCCACCTGCGAGACCGCCCTTCGCCAGATGGAAACCCTCGGTGCCATTGTCGAACCGATCCCGCCCCCCTTCCCCGCCGAAAAGCTGTGGCAGTCCTGGACCACCCTCCGCGCCATGCTGAACGCCGGGGGCAGCGCGCCTTGGCCGAAGACCCGCCAAACGCGCCCTCACCAAGCCCGAAACCCTGTGGGAGATCAGCCAAGGCCTGACCCTCTCCGCCCAGGCCGTCTACGATGCCAGCACCATCCGCAGCCGCTGGCACGCCCATGCCGCCCGCCTCTTTCAGACCTATGACGCCGTCATCCTGCCCTCCGCGCAGGTCTGGCCCTTCCCGGCCGAATGGCGCTGGCCTGAAACCATCAACGGCCACCCCATGGACACCTACCACCGGTGGATGGAGGTTGTCGTTCCCGCCAGCCTGATCGGCCTGCCTGCCCTTTCCGTCCCCGTCGGCTTCAGCGACGAAGGCCTGCCGATGGGCCTGCAGATCATCGGCCGCCAAGGCAATGACGCGGGCATCCTGGCCATCGGCCAGGCCTGGCACCGCGCGACCGAGTGGCCGCAAAAACGCCCCCCTCTGGCAGACGCCCCGGTTTCGCGCTAGGCCTAAGCCTGCAAAGGGGGGATCATGCGGGTTCTCGTCATCGGCTCGGGCTCCATCGGGCGTCGGCATCACGACAATCTCCAGTCGTTGGGGGCATCAACGCGCCTTCTCTCCTGGCGGGCCGAAGGGTTGGGCGGCACCCTCGCCGCGCTTGACAGCGCTGACGCCGTCGTCATCGCCACCGCCACTGACATTCGCCTGCCGCTGATTGAGGCCGCCGCTGCCCGGGGCCTGCCGATGTACATCGAGAAACCCCTCGCCTTCCGCCCGGCTGAGATGGAGGAGATCGCCACCCTCGCCGCCCCCGTCGCCACCCGGTCGATGCTGGGCCTCATGCTGCGCTATCACCCCGCTGTCCAAGCGCTTGCAAAGGCTGATCTTTCCGACGTTTTCCAATTCGCCCTGACCATCGGTCACGATGTCACCCAATGGCGGCAGAACTGGCGCTTTTCCGAAAGCTACGCCGCCTGCGCCGATGGTGGCGGCGTGCTTCTGGACTTGTGTCATGAGCTTGACCTTGCCCATTGCCTGTTCCCCGGCCTTACCGTCACCCGCGTTCAGTGCATCGGCCACCCGGCCTTTCCGGGCGTGGATTTTGCCAGCCGCGTTTCCCTGCAATCCCATGGACTTGCGGGCGATGTGTCGATGGATTACCTCACCCCGCAGCTCCACCGCCGCGCCACCTTGCGCGGGCATCAGCGGATGCATGACTTCGACTTCGCCGGGCAAAGCTATACCGTCACCGAACCCTCAGGCCCCCGGCACCTGACGCTGCCCCTCGAACGCAACGCCATGTTCCTCGATGCGATGCGCGATTTTCTCAGCTTGGCCGCAGGCACCCAGACCTCGGGCAACCCCCTGATGCCAAGGCTTGACCTCTGCCTGCCCTCGGCCCGCCTTGTGGCCAAAGCCTGGGCCACGCGTGACTTTATCGGCGAGATCACGAAGGAAATCCCATGATCCTTGGACACATCGGCGCGCGGAAAGGGTCCAAGGGCGTGCCCGGCAAGAATTTCCGGATGATTGCAGGCAAGCCCCTGATCGACTGGTCGCTGGACCAGCTTTTCGCGCACCCCTTGGTTGATGCCGTCGTCGTCAGCACGGATGACCCGGAAATCTATGCCCATGCCATTGCCAAAGGGGCGCTGGAAATCGGCCTTCGCCCGGCGCATCTGGCGACCGACATGGCCGGAAAATGGGGCGTCTGGCAGCATGCCCTGCAGGCGGCTGAAGAACTGACCGGCCCGGTCAATGCCTTCCTTGACCTTGACTGCACCTCCCCCCTGCGGCTGCCAGAAGACATCACCGCGGCCCTGGAACTTTACAAAATCGAACATCCTGATCTGGTGATGAGCTGTTGTGAGGCCAGAAAGAATCCATATTTCAACCTTGTGGAGCCTGATGACACTGGTGCGCTGCATGTCTCGAAACCCCTGCCCGGCGGGGTCGTTGCCCGGCAACAGGCACCAACCGTCTATGAACATGCGGCATCCACCTATGTCGTCTCACCCGACTACCTGCGCCAATCCAGCAGCCTGTGGGGCGGGCGGGTGATCCCCTACCTCATGCCCCCAGAACGCTGTGTCGATATCGACACGCCCTTTGACTTCCGCCTTGTCGAATTCCTGATGCAAGACGCCCAAAAGCAGAAAGCCCAGCCATGACCAACCAACTGACCGGACGCACCATCTTCATCACCGGATCGGGCGGCGTCCTTGGCTCCACCTACGTGCGCCGCATGCTGGCCGAAGGCGCGCGAGTCATCGCCTCCGACCTGCCCGGCGCGCGGCAGATGCGCTGAAGGCCGCCCACGGGACCAACCCGGATTTCCGTTTCTACGATCTGGACGTCGGCGATGAGGATCAGGTGACCGGCATCTTCGCCTGCATCCTGGCCGATGGCTGGCAGCCGAATGTCGTCCTGAACAACGCCGCGATCACCGGGGAACTTCTGATGGGCGCGGGAAAACCCTTCCCCTCCTTCGCCGATACCTCTGTGTCGGATTGGGAACGAACCCTCCGCACCAACCTGACCGGGGCCTTCATGATCGCCCGGCAGATGGACCGCGATATCGTCGGCAACTGGCCCTGCAGCCTGATCAACGTGGCCAGCATGTATGCGCTGAACGGGCCGCATCACCAGATTTACGAAGGCATGCCGTTCAAAAGCTTTTCGGCCTATTCCACCACCAAGGCGGGGATTCACGGACTGACGCTCTGGCTGGCAGGCTACTGGGCCAAGCGGGGGGCGACCGTCAACACCATCGCGCCGGGGGCGGTGTTCAATGGCCATTCCGAAGAATTCCAGCGCCGTGTGGGGGAACTCATCATGGCCGGCCGCATGGCCGCCCCCGATGAGATTGCCGATGCGATGCTCTTTCTCTGCAGCGCTCAGGCGGGGTACATGACCGGGCAACTCGTGAATGTGGATGGCGGGTTCAGCGGCTGGTAGACCCCTTAAAAAACCGTAAACGCCCACGAGCAAGCCTTTGATTTCACTTCACCTTTCAGATTTGTCCACCGTGGACACAGCCTCAGGCCTGATCGCGGAAGGCCTTCTGCAGGCTCAGCTCCCAGAACTCCGGCCGGCCAGGGTTTCGACGAACCGCTCGGCCGCTGACCCCGTTCCAAAGCCCGCATGGGGGGTGGCATGCCGTCCCCAATGGGCCTGCAGGAACCCAAGGATCGCGCCGGTATCCCCGGCCTCGCAAGCCGTGACCGAGGGGGCGTCGGATCGGTTGGATTGCCGCGTCCCGATGTCCAGCGACGGCACCCCCAGAAACGGCGCCTCCCGCACCCCGGCGCTGGAGTTGCCGACCATGCATGCGGCATTCTTCATCAGTTCAGAGAAGTTTGAGAACCGCATCGACGGCAGCACCCGGAACCGCTCCGCCGTCAATTCCCCCAGCGCCGCAAAGATATCGGCACTGCCGGGGTCGTTGTTGGGGGCGATCACCACAAAATTCCGCCCCGATGCTGCCAGCGCCCCGAACAGCCCCCGCGCCTGCGCACCGATGGTGGCTTGCTCACTGGTGACCGGGTGAAAGACCGCGATCCCATAGTCGGCAAAGGGAATGCCATAGCGGGCGCGCACCTCATCCAGCGTCACACCTGAAGGTCGGGCATGGAAGTCCAACTCGGGCGAGCCGATGACATGGATCGTCTCGGCGGGCTCTCCCAATGCCATCACCCGGCGGGCGGCGGCGTCGGACGAGACGAAATGGTGGGTGCACAGCTTGGTGTTGCAGTGGCGGAAGACCTCATCAATCGTGCCCGACACCTCCCCGCCTTCGACATGGGCTGATCGGATGTAGTTCGTCGCCGCCACCAGCGCCCCCGCCAGCGCCTCGATCCGGTCGCCGTGCAGGACGATGAGGTCAGGCCGCACCGCCGAGATGAAATCCGAAAAGCCGGTGATGGTCTGGGCCAGCACCAGGTCCTGCGGCTGGCCTTCGGTCTGGTTCGCGACCTCATGCGTCGTCACACCCTGCATCCGCCGAACCTCATTCCGGGTGAGGCCATAGCGCTCCATCATATGCATGCCGGTCACATACAGGGTAACCCGGTGCCCGGCATCGCGCGCAGCGGCGGCAAGGGGTTCAAGCTTGCCAAAATCGGCACGCGTTCCAGTCAGGAAAAGAAGATGGCGGGTCATGCTGGCGCAATGGTCCTTGGCCGAAGGGGGGAAGACAGGCACAGGCTTATGACCGCAAAGCCGGGCCCCTGTCCAGTTGGAGCCGTTCACCCGATCCGGAAAGCCGCCTTCCCCCCCTGACGAACCTGCCACCCAATCACCCTTGCAAAGGCTGGGCGATCTTGGCAGAAGGGCGCGACGGACAGTTGGCCGAGTGGTCGAAGGCGCACGCCTGGAAAGTGTGTAGGCGGGGAACCGTCTCGAGGGTTCGAATCCCTCACTGTCCGCCACCAACCCCTCGATATCCGGTCTCTGACCGTTTGTTGGGAATTTCTGCCGTGTTTCCGGGGGTTACGCCGGTGTCGCTGCGACGGAGACGCCTTCGCCTGCCCCTGGTCACCTCTTGTGCGCCTAGCGTCTCCGGGGGCTGAGCCCCCCGTTCGGTTTGCCCACCTTGCAGGAAACAGGGAAAGATCAGGGAATTTCAATCTCTGCGAGCGCAGATCGGCCCCCTTTATTCCTGAATACTAACGCCTTTTCCGTAGGTTAAGGGCGATTTCCCTGCTCCCCAGGAACAAGGAACTTCAATCGTCAGATCAGGGAAAAAACCACCGAACAGGGAAAGGTTTGAGAAGAACAGGGAAGTTTTAGATCAAAGCATCGGCGATGATCGAGGCAGGTCTAAGCTGTGCAGAGTGGCTATCACATCGCCTATGTCACGCGACGCCGAACAGTTTCTCCTGCTCGGCCCAGTCCGTCGGGATGCCGTCCCGCAGCAGCTTTGCGACGGAGAGATCGGGTTGTTGTTTTCCATCCAGAATCGCTGCCTGAATCTTTGGGGCGAGGAAGGCGAGAGCAACCCGGTTGCGGATGTAGGGTTCGGACTGTCCGGTCTTGCGGGCGACGTCGATCAAGGATGTGCCGCTGCGGATCAGACCCGCCCAGAGATGCGCCTCGGCCAGGGTGCGTTGCAGGATTGGGTCTGGTGCCGGGATCATCTCGCCAGCGATGATCCGGGTCTCGACGCCACGGCGGCGCAGGTCAAGGGGACTGGCGATGGTAAGCAGCCGGTCGGATAGCGCGTCTGCTGGCACGTCGAGCGCCGTGGCGATCGCAACCGGATCGAGCTTGAGGGTGAGGTGACCCTTGGCCAAGGTGCCCGCTGCGATGATTTTGCCGACTGCACCGGGGTCGGTCTCGACCTGATGTGCAGTTGTCGAAGCGCGCTCAGCCAGTGCTGCGGCCCCCCCGGCCTCAGGCCGCGTCAGCAGAAACTGCCCCTCCGCTGCTTTCCGCAGATGCCCCGCGACGATCTGCCGAAGGCTGACCTCCAGGCCCTCGGCGGGCAGACGCCAGCCCGCAGGGTCAGTGCCGCCCGAGATCAGCCGATGCGAGACATAGTAGGCAAAGCGCCGACCGCGCCGCTGGGTGTGCGTGGGTGTCAGCGGATCGCCGGTCTCGTCGCGCAGCTTGCCGGTCAGCATCCGCGCTTCGGTGGCCGTGGAACTTTTCCCGCGCGGCCGGGCTTTGGCGGCGAGGAGCTTGGCTTGCACAGAGCCCCAAAGTGCTGCATCGATGATCGCCGGATGCTGGCCAGGGTAGGACAGGTCGTTGTGCCGGATGCGGCCGATGTAGACGGGATTGGTCAGCAGGTAGTGCAGCTGCCCGCGGGTGAAGAGCGATCCACCGCGGGTCCGCCCCGTTGCGGAGACTTCCACTTTCGAGCGCAGCCCAAGACGCGCAGCCTCCATCTCTACCAGCCGCAGGATGCCGAGATTCGCATATAGGCGGAAGAGCGTGGCGATCACCGCTGCCTCAGCGGGGTGGACCACCAACTCGCGGCGTTGGGGATCGGGATGGCGGTCATAGCCCAAGGGCAGGGAGCCGCCCATCCAGAGGCCCTTCTTCTTCGAGGCGGCGATCTTGTCGCGGATCCGCTCGGCGGTGACCTCGCGCTCGAACTGAGCGAAGGACAGAAGCACGTTCAGCGTCAGGCGTCCCATCGAAGTGGCAGTGTTGAAGGCCTGGGTGACCGAGACGAAGGAACAACCCTTGGCATCCAGCTTCTCGACCAGCCGACCGAAGTCGGCAAGCGATCGGGTCAGCCGGTCGATCTTGTACACAACAACCATGCCGATGCGCCCGTGACCTGCCACTGGTCTTTCATCCAACTACGACCGGAGCCCGGTGGTCAATTACGCCGTTTGGCGCGGGTTGAGCAATCGCCCGGCGCGCGGAACTCTTATCGCGTGCAGCGGGACGGGCGATTGCGGTGGTCAGGTGCAGGGCGAAACCTGCGGGGGTCTGGTAGCCGAGGGCCGAATGGGGCCTTGCGGTGTTGTAGTCGGTGAC
>JAAUPC010000103.1 GCA_012036325.1 Paracoccaceae bacterium | reverse complement strand
GGGCCTGTCGCAGCGCGGGATAGATCTTGCGAAGGCCGGTGCGTTGCGGCTTTTCGCGCCGGATACCCCGGCTGGCGCGCGGGTAGAACTGGTGGCCGAGGATGCAGGCTGGCTGGTCATCGCCGCGCCGGGCCTGCCCATGGCGCCCGATGCGCAGGACACCGCTACGCCGATCACCCTTTATCTTGGCCGGGCCAATCCGCGGCTGGTGGGGCACCACGATCTGCCGGACCCGCTGGCCGACCCGATCCTTGATCTGCAAGTGAAATCCGCGACGGCGGAAAGCTATTTCGTCAAGGCGGGGGATTACATCCAGATCCTGGATGTCGATGGCCGCCAATGCACGGATTTCCAGTGCTTTGATGCGCGCAAGCTGGACAAGGGCATTCAGCACGCTCTGGACGTGACGACGAGCCGCACCTTCATGGGCCATGCCTATTCGATGCCGGGCCTGCATTCGAAATATTACGATCAGGACTGGGTGCCGCTGGTCGAGGTGGTACAGGACACTGTCGGCCGCCACGATGCCTTCGCCATGGCCTGCGCGTCGAAGTACTATGACGACATCGGTTATCCGGGGCATGTGAACTGCTCGGACAACTTCAATCTGGCGCTGCAGGGCCGGGGGGTAGATCCGCGCCCCGGCTGGATGGCGGTGAACCTGTTCTTCAATACGAACATTGACGCGCATGGGGTTTTGATCAGCGATGAACCCTGGTCGCGCCCCGGCGATTATGTGCTGTTCCGCGCGCTGACCGACCTTGTCTGCGTGAATTCGGCCTGTCCTGACGACACATCCCCCGCCAACGGCTGGTATCTGTCGGATATCCATGTGCGCACCTATTCCGGGGCGGAAAAATTCTCGCGCTCCATCGCCTATCGCCCCACGCCTGATGCGGAGCCGAAGATGACCAAGGAAACTGCCTTCCATTCCCGCATCAGCGAAAAGACCCGGCATCACGTTGAATACAAAGGCTATTGGCTGCCCCAGGTCTATTCGTCGAACGGGGCGGTGGAGGAGTACTGGGCCTGCCGTCAGGCTGCGGTGGTGCTGGATCTGTCCCCCCTGCGCAAGTGGGAGGTGACCGGTCCGGATGCCGAAGCCCTGATGCAATGGGTGCTGACGCGGGATGTGAAGAAGCTTTCACAGGGCCAGGTCGTCTATTCCGCCATGTGCTATGACCATGGCGGGATGATCGACGATGGCACGCTGTTCCGCCTTGGCCGTGACCAGTTCCGCTGGATCGGGGGCGATGATTACGGCGGGGTCTGGATCCGCGAGCAGGCGGAAAAGCTGGGGATGCAGGCGATGGTGCGGTCCTCGACCGACCAGCTGCATAACCTGGCGGTGCAGGGGCCGAACAGCCGTGAGATCATCAAGCGCATGATCTGGACCGCGCCGCACCAGCCGACGATTGATGAACTTGGGTGGTTCCGGTTCACAGTGGGCCGGTTGGGCGGGCCGTCGGGTGCCCCGGTGGTGGTGTCGCGGACGGGCTATACGGGTGAGTTGGGGTTCGAAGTCTTTTGCCATCCGAAAGACGGGACCGCGGTCTATGACGCGGTTTGGCAGCACGGGGTCGACCTTGGGCTGAAACCGATGGGCCTTGCCGCGCTGGACATGGTGCGGATCGAGGCGGGGCTGATCTTCGCGGGCTACGACTTCAGCGACCAGACCGACCCGTTCGAAGCCGGGATCGGCTTTACCGTACCCCTGAAAACGAAGACCGATGACTTCATCGGGCGTGAGGCGCTGATCCGGCGGAAGGAACACCCCTCGCGCAAGTTCGTGGGGTTGGAGATTGATGCGGCGGTGGATGTGGGCCATGGCGATTGTCTGCACATCGGCCGCGCTCAGGTGGGGGAAGTGACCTCGTCCATGCGTTCCCCCCTTCTGGGCAAGAACATCGCGCTGGCGCGGGTGGACCTGGCGCATGCCGAGGTTGGCACGGCGCTGGAGGTGGGCAAGCTGGACGGCCAGCAAAAGCGGCTGCCGGCGGTGATCGTGCCCCTGTCGCATTACGACCCGAAGAAAACCCGCCCGCAAAGCTGAGGACCCGGACTTTTCGAAAAGTCCGGTTCGGAGCCTTTGAAGGCTCCGGTCCGATTTCTTTGAAGAAATCGGGGAGAGGAGGACAGATGGAACCGATGATCGACCGGATCGGCGGGGAGCCGCAGGTCAAGCTGCTGGTGGACCGCTTCTATGACCTGGTCGAAACGGTGCCAGAGGCCCGGGCGATCCTGAAAATGCACTTGCAGGGCCATGGCCTTGCGCATGTGCGGCCGCAGCAGTTCGACTTCCTGTCCGGGTTCTTCGGCGGGCAGCGCTATTACCACGAACGCCACGGCCACATGAACCTGCGCGAGATCCATGCCCATCTGGAAATCCGGCGCGGGGATGCCGAGGATTGGCTGGCAGTGATGGCCCGCGCCATGGCGGAAACCGGTGTCGCCGCGCCAGAGCAGGCCGAGATCATGGCCACCTTCCGCCGCGCGGCGCTGATGCTGGTAAACCGCGACTGACCGGCGCTACAGGTGCCCGGCCAACAGCGCCCCAACCTTGGCGCGCAAGGAAAGGTCACAAGTGATCATCCGGCCATGCTCTTGCAAAAGGGCGGCTTTCTCGGGCGTCAGGGTCATCGTGTCAGCGTAGAACAGACGGATCACCTCTGGGCTCGCATCGGTCAGATGGGTCTGCAGCGGGCGATCCGCATCACAGTTATAGGCGCCCTGGCTTAGGCGAAACGGCAGGGAACGTTCCCAGGCGGCGGGGTCTTGCGCGTGAAAGTGCAGGATCCGCAAGGACCGGTGAAAGGGCGTGGGCACCCTTTCCTTGTTCAGGAAAACTGAATGGAGCCGCAGGGACAGACCCTTCACCTGTGGGCGGCAAAAGCTTTGCCGATGCCATGGCCCAGCGTGCCCTTGGGAATGACGGCCGCCGAAGGTCCGAAGATTGCGGGTTGCAGATCGCGGTGCTGGCGGTGCAGGGGGCCGCGGAACTGGCGGGCGGTAAAGATGTCATCGGGCAAGGCGGGGTCATGCATCGCCTCGAACGGTTCCATCAGGATGTTCGGAACCTCGGCCGGGACAGTGGCCAGCGTGTCGGCAATCGGGCGGGGGGCGTGCAGGAATTCATCAACGTCGATATGGCCCAGCCAGTCCAGCTTGCAGGCCTTTTGCGCGTCACGGGCATTGCGGGCCTGGCGGTTCTGGTGGCGGCTGTGACGGCCGCCGCGCAGGACCCAATAGACATCGGTGCAGCGGGTTGCGGTGACGCGGGGCAGGGCCGCGACACGGTCAAAGGCCGGGTCATCGGGGTTGTCGAAGTAGACCCAGATCCGCGCGGCCCCCAGGGACAGGTGATGGGCCAGGAAGGCAAGAACCTGCTCTTCGGGGGCCTTGACCGTGGTGACCAGGCCCCAACTGACCATCAAAGTGCATCCAGAAGCGCCGGGGTCGGCCAGCCATCTGCAGGCAGGCCAAGGCGGACCTGTTCCTTCTGCACCGCTGCCCGGGTGCCCGCGCCAAGGATGCCGTCCACTTTGCCGACATCATGGCCCAGGGCGGCCAGCTTTTCCTGCAGCGCCATCATCTTTTCCAGCGCGAGGGCCGGGTCAGGGTTACCCGCCAGATAGGGCTGTGCCCCTTCGATGCGGGTGGAGAAATAGGCCGCAGTGGTGACGTAGATGAAGCTTTTGTTCCATTCGAAGAACACGCGGTAATTCGGATAGACGAGGAACGCCGGGCCTTTACGCCCCTGCGGCAAAAGGATCGAAGCGGGCAGGTCCGGTAGTGCCCCGCTGCGGGGCTGAACGCCCAGGGCGGCCCAGTCGGCGGTGGGGCGTTCGGTCTCGAGCCCCGTCAGCGACCAGTCGAACCCTTCGGGCAGGGTCACCTCGGTCAGCCAGGGTTCGCCCGCGCGCCAGCCGTGGTATTGCAGCATCCGCGCGCCAGACAGGATTGCATCGGCAGGTGAGGTTTTCAGCAGGATCAGCCCGTCACCATCACCATCGACACCACGTTGAAGGATGTCCTTCGGCAGCATCTGGACCATGCCGATTTCCCCGGCCCAGGCGCCGGTGGTGCCAAGGTCAAACTCATCCAGCGCATGAAGCTGGGCAGCAGCAAGGACCTGGGGCTGGAAAAGCTCAGGCCGGCGGCAGTCATGCGCGAGGGTCAGAAGGGCGTTCCTTGTGTTGAAGTCGCCCTGGACCTGGCCAAAGTCG
Source organism: Paracoccaceae bacterium (assembly GCA_012036325.1). Lineage (GTDB taxonomy): Bacteria > Pseudomonadota > Alphaproteobacteria > Rhodobacterales > Rhodobacteraceae > Tabrizicola. Next base: position 6,312 of record JAAUPC010000103.1, on the reverse strand, counting down.
GTCTCGAACGCCCAGAAGGCCAGAAGGACACCGCGCGAGACGCCGTACTCCGCCTCGGCCCGGGCGAAGATGCGGTCAAGCTCAGCCGACTTGGCGCGGGCGGTGTTCAGGCGGCCCTTGGAGATCAGCGATTGCGAGAAGTCGAGAAAGGTCTTGCGGAAGACGCCTTGGCTGCGGTCGGCCTTCAGGACCGCCGGGTCTTGCCGCGCGCCGGCAAAGAATTCTGCAGCAGCCGCGGGCGGGGTGCCTGCGGCGATGGCCTCAGCCTCCATCGCTTGCAGAAAGGCACCGAAGTCACCGCCACAGGGGGCCGCAGCGGCGGGCTGGGTCAGAAAGGCGGGGGCGGCAACCAGAAGGGCAAGAAAGACCGTGCGCATGAAATATCCCATCACTCTGCCCGCAGGCTAAAGAAGTGCCGCAAGGACCGCAACCGCAAGCAGGACGGCCCAGACCCGCCACAGGGCGTTGGCAGCGGCGTCAATCTCATCAGGGCCGGGGTCGCGGCGGCCTTCGGGCCAGACCCAAGGATAGTCCTTGCGGACCCCGTGATAGCTGCGCGGACCAGAAAGGGCGACGTTCAGAACCGGGGCCATGGCACTTTCCGGCCAGCCTGCATTCGGGCTGCGATGTTTCGGCGCATCGCGAAAGATCGGGGCGGGGTCGACCCAGCCATGGGTCAGGGCGATCATCAGCGCGGTCAGGCGGGCGGGGATCAGGTTCAGCACGTCATCCAGCCGGGCGGCGGCCCAGCCGAACTGCTGATAGCGGGGGGTCATGTGGCCGATCATGCTGTCAGCGGTGTTGACCAGCTTGTAGGCGACGATGCCGGGCAGGCCAAGCAGCAGATACCAGAAGACCGGTGCCACCACGCCATCTGACAGGTTTTCGGCGGCACTTTCGATGGCGGCGCGGGCGATGTCGGGGCCGGTCATGTCGGTCGTGTCGCGCCCGACGATCATCGCGACTGAGGCACGGCCCTCGGCCACTGACCGGCGCAAGGCGGTGGCGACGGCGCGGACGTGTTCGACCAGGCTTTTCTGGGCCAGAAGGATGGCCAGCAAGACGGCCTCAACCACCCCATGATCGGGGATCTTCTGGATCAGCCAGCCAGTGGTCAGGCCGGTCACCACCAGCGCCAGCGTGACACCCACCCCGCGCAGCCGCAGCGACTGGCCCCGGTTGAACCGGCGGTCACACCAGGCGACAAGGCGGCCCATCAAGACGGCCGGATGGGGCAGCCGGTCCCACAACAGGCGGGGTTCGCCAAAGGCGGCATCCAGCAGAAGGGCGACGATAAGGATCATGCCCCGGCTATTCCCGGGCGCGCAGTGATTCGCAAGCGGTGGCGTGGGGTTGGGGTGCAGGTGTCAGGCTGGCCGCAGGGTTTCTGCAGCCGATCAACTGCAAGTTGCGGCGGCTGCGACTTTCCGGACATGTTTGCTTTACAAAGTGGCAATATCCTTATGGCAGCTTGATTTTTACGATTCCTGCCACAGACTTTGGTTCCAGTGCGTACGAGGGCTGCCATGCTTGAGTTTCTGCCAAAGGAAGTGCGGGACGGTCTTGAAGCCGCCCGCAAGAAAGACCTGAAACGCAAGTCGCGCCTGCGGGTGCAGGTGGGTGATGTGGTCTTTCCGGTGCTGCGGTTCTGGCATGACGGGTTCGCCCTGGACGCCGACCTGTCGCCTGCCAAACTGCGCGGGTTGGTGGATGTCTATGATGGGTCGCGCCACATCTTTCAGTGCCTGATCGTCGCCTCCAGCATCGAAAACGGTGAGCTGGTCTGCGATTTCAAGCGTGCGACGGCGGTGGCTGACCGCGCGGCGCTGGACTTCTGGCGCGATGAAAACGCGCCGGTGGGCTTTCTGACCAAGGCCTGACGGCGGGCTTAACGGGGGCCTGACGGCGGCCTTGTCAGGGCCGGATTTCCACCTTGGTGCCAATCGGGGTCACGGCCCAGATCTCTCGCATTTCGGCATTCGTCACGGCGATGCAGCCCGCCGTCCAGTCCCCGCGCAGCTTGAAGCGTTCCGACAGGGCGTTGGGCTGGCCGTGGATGAAGATGTCACCCCCCGGGCTGTAGCCCCCTGCGGCGGCGCGGGCGCGGTCTTCGGGGCGGGGGTAGTCCAGCCCCAGTGACAGGTGAAAGGCGCTGCGGTCATTGCGGCGGTCGATGGTGAACTCGCCTTCAGGCGTGCGGCCGTCACCCTGGCGGTCCTTGTCACCGGTCGGCGCAAAGCCAAGTGCAATCTCATAAGTCCGCACCACGCGGCCTTCTTGCATCAGGTCCATCCGCCGGGCGGATTTTCAATCACGATCCGGTCCACCTGCCCGGTCAGGGGCGGAGGTGGTGGGGTCGGCACCCTTTCCGGCGACATGAACAGCGAGGCGGCCAGCAGCCCCAGCACCGCCACCAGCGCCAGATAGGCCAGAAGGCGGACGAGACGCTTCATTGCAGATCGGCGAAGGCCCTGGTCAGGCGATCCACGGCCTCAACCACCTGGGCGCGGGGGCAGGCAAGGTTGAAGCGCAGATAGGTCTCGCCCCCGGTGCCAAAGGCAGTGCCGTGGTTGGTGGCGATCTTGGCCACTTTCTGCACCCGCTCGATGAATTCGCCTTCCATCATGCCGGTGGCCGAAAAATCGACCCAGGCCAGATAGGTCGCCTCAAGCGGGGTGGACCGCAGTCCGGGGATCCGGGCGATGCCGTCGTCAAAGACGCGGCGGTTGCCGTCAAGATAGCGCATCAGGTCATCGACCCAGGCCGCACCTTCGGGGCTGTAGGCCGCCGTTGCCATATGCATCCCGAAGGAATTGGGCGAGATGCCCATCGCGTTCATCTTGTTGGCAAAGGTCTTGCGCAACACCGGATCGGCGATGATGACATTGCCGATATGCGCGCCGGCGATGTTGAAGGTCTTGGTGGTGGCGGTCATCATCACCAGACGGTCGGCCACCTGCGGTGCGGCATTGGCCATGACGGTATGTTTCTGGCCCGGGAACACCAGGTCATGGTGAATCTCATCCGACACCAGGATCAGGTCATGACGCTGGCAGAAGTCGGCCACGGCGCGCAGTTCCCCTGCCGTCCAGACCCGGCCGCCGGGGTTGTGCGGGGAACAAAGGATCAGCATCTTTTCCCGCCCGGTCATCCGGGCGTCCCACCCGGCAATGTCCAGTTTCGCCACGCCACCTTCCAGGACCAACGGGCATTCCACGACCTCACGTCCCGCAGCTTTGATGATGCGGGAAAAGGCGTGGTAGACTGGGGTCATCAGGATCACCCCGTCGCCTGGTGCGGTGAAGCTGTCGATGCAAAGCGCGGTGCCGTTCACCAGCCCATGGGTGGTGAAGATGCTGTCCGCCGCCACATCCCAGCCGTGCCGGGTTTTCATCCACCACTGGATCGCCGCAAGATAGGCGCTGTCATCACCGAAATAGCCATAGACGCCATGGGCTGCCATCCGCTCCACCGCCTGTTGCACGACCTGCGGGGGGCGAAACTCCATATCCGCAACCCACATGGCCAGGCCTTCATCCGGCGAGAGGCCATAGAGGCTTTGCATCATGTCCCATTTGACACAATGCGATCCGGCGCGGGTAATGGGGGTGTCAAAGGTCATGCGGTCCGTCCTTGGGTGCAGGATTTTCACCCGATTAAGCGAAGTTTGTTGGGAAGTCATCCCTGATTAATTATCCGGTTTGGGACAGAGTTCCGCAGATGGCCTGAAAGGGGAATAAACGCGCTTTCGCCCGATCTTGTCCGGCCTGCCGCCATCCCCTTGCCATGCCTGCCCGGCTTTCGTAAATCCCGCACATGATACGCCCCATCCTGATCCATCCTGACCCGCGCCTCAAGAAGCCTTGCGAGGCTGTGGGCGAAATCACCGCTGATCTGCGCCAACTGGCGGCGGATATGCTCGAAACGATGTATGACGCGCCGGGCATCGGACTGGCCGCCCCGCAGGTGGGGGTGATGAAGCGGCTGATCGTGATGGATTGCATCAAGGATGGCCCGCCCGAGCCGATCATCCTGTTCAACCCCAAGGTCATCTGGGCGTCCGAGGATCTGTCGATCTATGAGGAAGGCTGCCTGTCGATCCCCGACCAGTATGCCGACGTCAAGCGCCCGGCCGAGGTGACCGTGCGCTGGACGGATGAGACAGGTGCCGCCCAGGAGCGCCAGTTTGCCGGCATCTGGGCCACCTGCGTCCAGCATGAGATTGACCATCTGGATGGCAAGCTGTTCATTGATTATCTTGGCCCGCTGAAGCGGCAGATGATCACCCGCAAGATGGAAAAGCTGAAGCGGGAACGCGCGCGGCAGGGCTGATCATTCCCCCAGCGGGCGCAGAAGGGTGGTGTCGCCGCCCATCTCGCGCAGCCGGTCCACCAAAAGCGCGATCTTCGGACCTTCGGTGTCGCAGGTTGCCGGATCGTCCAAAAGGGCAAAGGCCGGGCCGTAGAACTTGGCATCATAGTCGCTGGACCCGCTGACCCCGATCGCTGCGGCCACCTTGTCGGCGGTGCCGGTCAACAGCGCCCACTGGCCATCGTCGATCTGGTAGGCAGCGCAGTTCATGCCGACGACATTGGCCACCACAAGCTCGGTCAACAGGTCGGGCGTGGCGGCTTTGGCGATGGTGGCGTCATCGGGCAGGGTGACAAAACCGGGGTCTTCGGCCAGGGCCGGGGTGGCAAGCAGGATCAGCAGGAATGAGCGAAGCATGGAACCTCACAGGGGTGACTTTCCGGCGTGATAGGGCTAATCGCAAGGCAAGACACCTGAGGTATTCCTGATGTTGCTGCCGATCCTGCGCTGGCCTGACCCCCGACTGTCGCTGCCCTGCGCGCCTGCCGTGCTGGATGATGACCTGCGCCAGTTGGCGGCCGACATGCTTGAGACGATGTATGCCGCCCGGGCGTGGCCTCGCGGCACCGCAGGTCGGGCAGCTGGTGCGGTTGTTCGTGATGGATGTGACGTGGAAAGAGGGGCTGCGCAGCCCGCAGGTTTTTGTGAACCCCGAGGTGCTGGCGCTGTCGGACGCGCGGCTGACCGGGCCGGAGGGTTGCCTCTCCATTCCCGGCCCGGTGACCGAGGTTGAGCGCGCCGAAGCCGTCCATCTGCGCTGGATCGACCTTGACGGGACCCTTCGTGAGGAGTGGCTGACCGGCTTCGCCGCGATCTGCGCGCAGCATGAATATGACCACCTTGACGGGATCCTGACGCTTGACCGCCTTGCGCCGGAAGCGCGGGCCCTGGCCGAAGCCGCGGTGCTGGCGTGACCGTCCGGCGCTGTGTCCCCTGGCCCGACCCGGTGCTGCGCCAGCCTGCCGCCGATGTGGCAGAGGTGACGGATACTGTGCGCGCGATTTGGGCCGACATGATGACACGATGGATGCAATGCCCGGCTATGGTCTGGCGGCCGTTCAGATTGGCGTCGCCTTGCGGCTGGCGGTGGTCGACTGTTCCGACGCGCGGGGGCAGGCGGTGCGGATGGCCAATCCGGTTGTCCTGCATGCCAGCGGGCAGTTGCGAGAGCATGAGGAGGCAAGTCCCAACCTGCCCTTCGTCTCGGCCGTGATCCGGCGGCCACGGGCGGTGACGGTGCGGTTCCTGAACGATCAGGGTGTGATGGAGGACCGCGATTTCGTCGGCCTCTGGGCGACGAGTGTGCAGCATCAGATCGAACATCTGGCCGGGAAAATGTATTTCGACCATCTGTCGCCGCTGAAGCGGAAGATGCTGATTGCCAAGGCGGCAAAGCTAGGGCGATCAAAATGAAAATAGTTTTCATGGGAACGCCGGACTTCTCGGTTCCGGTGCTGGAGGCCTTGCAGCAAGCGCATGAAATTGTTGCCGTTTACTGCCAGCCGCCGCGCCCCGCCGGGCGTGGAAAAGCGGACCGTCCAAGCCCGGTTCAGGCCCGGGCTGAGGCGCTGATTTTGCAGGTGCAGCATCCGGCTTCGCTGCGCAGCGAAGCTGCAGCATCAGACTTCGCTGCACTCGGTGCGGATGTGGCTGTTGTGGTGGCCTACGGGCTGATCCTGCCGCAAGCCGTGCTGGACGCGCCGCGCCTTGGTTGCCTGAACATCCACGCGAGCCTTCTACCCCGCTGGCGCGGGGCGGCGCCGATCCACCGGGCGATCATGGCCGGGGACCGGGAAACCGGAGTCTGCATCATGCAGATGGAGGCGGGCCTTGACACCGGCCCGGTCCTTCTGCGCGAAGCGACCGCGATTGGCGCGGAAGAGACCACCGCCGACCTGCATGACCGGCTGTCCGCCTTGGGCGCGCGGCTGATCTGCGACG